>JASJAL010000094.1 GCA_030067055.1 Kiloniellales bacterium
TCGCTCAGAATGCGAAAGGCGGAGGTCGCTGCAAGCGCGGATGGGCAGGCGGCGGCCTCGGCATCCGAATAGCCGAAGTCGGTCAAGGTAAAGATCCGATCCGGCGCTTCGAGTGCCAGATGCCGGGCCGGGTCGAACGTCGGCTCGTCCTCCAGCGGAGGAAAGCCCTCGGGATGGGACGGCGGGAAAGGCAAAGGCCTGGCGGTTGGATCTGTCATTGAGCTTTGCTCGGCTTCCGTTGGGACCTGCGCGTCATTCTGCCTCAATGTGCAGATCGACGAACCATATTGTGACAGGGTCCGGCCTGGGTCAGGACTGTCCTCCTGTCCTTCGTCCAGGTCCCATTCACGGGTGCCGGCAATCGACGAGGTCATCGGAACCGACATCTCAGAAGAGCACAACGTACGGAGCCAGCCTCGACCCTGCCTCCCCGCAGCGCTCCAACGCGAGGCTCGTAGGTTGAGTGCCGCCCGATCGGTGCTGTCAGGCCGGAGCGAGCTAGGGGCTCAAGCCTCTGTTCAGACCCATCAGCCTCCGGCCATGCGGGGCAGGATGTGAACCTCGCTGCCGGGCGGGATCGGCTGGAACCAGGCACTGCGGTAAAGCTCGCCGTCGATCGCCACGGTCACGCCCTTCTCGATCACCGGCTTGAGCTTGGGATGGTCCTCGCTGAGGCGGGTCAGCAGTTCACGGATGTTGGCGGCCTCCAGCTCGAACTCGGACTGGCCGCCGGCCGCTGTCTGCAGGGGCCCGGCAAGGGTGACCCGAACCATGCGCTCAGCCGTCCTTTGCCTCGGCCCCCTTCGCCTCCTTCAGGGCCTTGAGGATCCGCGGCGGCGACATGGGCACCTCGGTCAGCCGCAGTCCCGTGGCCGCGGAGACCGCGTTGGCGACGGCCGCCAGGGGCGGGACGATCGACGACTCGCCGACCCCGCGCACGCCATAGGGATGGCCGGGGTTCGGCACCTCGACGATCACGGTGTCGATCATCGGCAGGTCCGATGCGACCGGGATCCGATAGTCCAGGAAGCCCGGATTCTGCAGCTTGCCGTCGGCGCCGTAGACGTACTCCTCGTTCAGCGCCCAGCCGACACCCTGGGCCGCACCGCCCTGGAACTGCCCCTCGACGTAGGAGGGATGGATGGCCTTGCCGGCGTCCTGGGCCACGGTGTAGCGCAGGACCGTGACGCGCCCGGTCTCCGGGTCGACCTCGACGTCGACCATGTGCGTGGCGAAGCCGGGGCCCGCGTTCTCGGCGCTGTATTCGTGGTGTCCGGCGATGGGCCCGCCGGTGTTGGCGGCGCTGGCGGCGATCTCCTTCAGGGACAGGGGCTCGAAGTCGCCGGCGTTGGGGCCGGCCGGGCGCGCCTGGCCCTCCGCCCACTCCACCGCCTCGACCGGGATACCCCAGGTCTGGGCGGCGCGGGCGCAGAGCTTCTGGATCGCGTCTTCGGCGGCGTGGATCGTCGCCATGCCGCTGGCGAAGGTGGTGCGGCTGCCGTCGGTCACATCGTTGTAGCCCAGCGACGAGGTGTCGGCGACGATGGCCCGGACCCGGTCGTAGTCGATGCCGAGCGCCTCGGCCGCCATCAGGCACATCGAGGCCCGCGAGCCGCCGATGTCGGGCGTGCCGACCGCCAGGGCGACGGTGCCATCCTCGTTGATGTTGAGCGAGACGCAGGTCTGGCCGCCGAAGTTGAACCAGAATCCGCTGGCGACTCCGCGCCCCTGGTTGGGGCCAAGCGGCTCGGCGCAGTTGGGATGGCTTTGGACCGCCTCCAGGGTCTCGACCAGGCCGACCGGTCCGAAGCGCGGTCCGTAGGCGGCCTTGGTCCCCTCCTTTGCGGCGTTCTTCAGACGCAGCTCGATCGGGTCCATGCCGATCCTGCCGGCCAGCTCGTCGACGACGCTTTCGACCGCGAAGGCCGACATCGGCGCGCCGGGCGCGCGGTAGGCGGCCTGCTTGGGCCGGTTGGCGACCACGTCGTAGCCGACCACCTTGACGTGCTCCAGGTCGTAGCAGGCGAAGGCGGTCATGGCGCCGAGCTCGACCGGCGAGCCGGCGAAGGCGCCGCCCTGGTACTTGAGCTCGGCCTCGCCGGCGGTGATACGGCCGTCCTTGGTGACGCCGATCTTGACCCGGACCGCGGAGCTGGCGGTCGGGCCGCTGGCACGGAACACCTCGTCGCGGGACATGACCAGCTTGACCGGCCGACCGGCCTTGCGCGACAGGGCGAGCGCCACCGGCTCGATGAAGACCGTGGTCTTGCCGCCGAAGCCGCCGCCGATTTCCGAGGCCGTGACCCGCAACCCCGAAGTGTCGATGCCGAGCAAGGCGGCGCAGGTGTCGCGCACCATGAAGTGGCCCTGCGTGCAGCACCAGAGCTCGCCCTGGCCGTCTGCGCCCAGGCTGGCCAGGCAGGCGTGGGGCTCGATGTATCCCTGATGCGCCGCCTCGGTGCGGAAGCTGTGCTCGACGATCTCGTCCGCCTGGGCGAAGCCGGCCCCGATGTCGCCCAGCACCCACTCGGAACGCTTGGCGACGTTGGACGGCGTCGTCGGCGCCGGCTCGACGCCCTGGGTGAAGAGGTCCTCGTGCAGCAGCGGCGCGTCGGGCGCCATGGCGGCCTCGACGTCGACGACGTGGGGCAGCACCTCGTAGTCGACCTCGATCAGGCGCAGCGCCTTCCTGGCCACCGCCGTGGAGGCCGCCGCGACCGCGGCCACGGCGTGGCCTTCGTAGAGCGCCTTGCCCCGGGCCATGACGTTGTGCAGCAGGTCGCGCAGGTCGTCGTCCCGGTCTTCGAAGTCGTCGCGGGTCACCACGGCCTTGACGCCGGGCAGGGCGGCGGCCTTGGAGACGTCGATGGCGCGGATCCGGGCATGGGGATGAGGGCTGCGCAGGATCTTGCCGATCAGCATGCCCGGTGCGGTCATGTCGGCGCCGAAGCGGGCGCGGCCGGTCACCTTGTCGACGCCGTCCGGGCGCAGGGGCCGGGTGCCGACGGCCGAGAAGCTTCGCTTCTCCAGGTTGGGCTTCACATCAAGCGGCATGGCTCGTAGTCCTCATCTCGCGCGCGGCGTCCAGGACCGCGCGCACGATCTTGTCGTAGCCGGTGCAGCGGCAGAGGTTGCCGGCCAGCCAGTAACGGACTTCAGTCTCGCTCGGATCCGGATTGCGATCCAGCAGGGCCTTGGCCGCCATCAAGAAGCCGGGTGTGCAGATGCCGCACTGCAGGGCCGCGTGCTCCAGGAACTTGCGCTGCAGGGGATGCAGCCGCTCGCCTTCGGCCAGGCCCTCGATAGTGCGGATCTCCCGGCCTTCGGCCTCGGCACCCAGGACCAGGCAGGAGCAAACCAGGCGATCATCGAGCAAGACGCTGCAGGCGCCGCAGTCGCCGGTGCCGCAGCCTTCCTTGCTGCCGGTCAGGCAGAGCCGGTCGCGCAGCACGTCGAGCAGGGTCTCCTCCGGCTCGCAGAGCAACTCGATTGCGTCGCCGTTGACCTTGGTCGTGACATGGATCTGGGACATCGTCTCTCCTAGGTCTTGGCCTTGGCGCGCGCCAGAGCCGTTTCGGCCGCCCGTCGTGCCAGGACGCCGGCGACCTCGGTTCGGAACTCGATCGTGCCGCGCTTGTCGTCGATCGGCTGGCACGCGGCCGAGGCCGCAGCCGCCAGCGCGTCGAGGGCCGCCGCGTCCAGGGTCGTCCCGATCAGGGCCGCGGCCGCCTCTTCGACGAGCAGCACGCGCGCCGCGACGGCGCCCAAGGCGACGCGCGCCGCGCGGCAGGTGCCGTCATCCTCCAGCGCCAGGCTGACCCCGGCGCCGACCACGGCGATGTCCATCTCGGTCCGCGGGATGAATCGCAGGTAAGCATCCGAAGCCCTGTCCGGACGGGCCGGCAGGAAGATCGATTCTACCAACTCGCCCGCTGCCAGCGCGGTCTTTCCGGGGGCGACGGCGACTTCGACCACCGGCAATTCGCGCCTGCCGTCGGGACCGGCAATGCTGGCGACCGCATCCGCGGCGACCAACGCCGGGACGGTATCGGCGGCCGGCGAAGCGTTGCAGAGATTGCCGGCAAGGGTGGCCCTGCTCTGGATCTGGGAAGAGCCGATGAGGTCGGCGGCTTCGACCACACCGGGCCAGAGCGCGCAGACTCCTTCATGCTCGCCCAGCTCCGCCGCAGAGACCGCGGCGCCGACGCGGAAGCCGCCCGCCTCCGGCGCGATGCTTCGCATCGCCGCTATCCGCTTCACGTCGACCACCAGGTCCGGTTCGGTGAGGCCGGAGCGCAGCTGGACCAGGAGATCGGTGCCTCCCGCCAGCACGCGGGCCTGGCCTGGCTCATCAGCGAGCAAGGCCACCGCCGCCTCGATCGTCTCGGGCGCTTCATATCGCATGGCTGTCATCCATTCTCCCCACGCCAGTGCCGCCATTTCTCGGAGCGGCCCATTCCCGTACCGGCGATTCCGACCCGCCGGCCGGCGCCTAGATGCCAAAGGGATTTAGCGCCGATCGTTTCCCGGCGGCAAGCCCTAGAGCAGCCTGCGTTCAGTTGAACGCAGATAAGCGGCTCCATTTGTATGAAATAGATCAAACAGTGTTCAATTGATTCCAATTGGGTGCCGCTTGAACCGCCGTCGTCGTCGCGGTCGCAAGCCCAGCGATGGTCAGTCGAAGCCCAGCCTCGGGGCTTCAGGCCAAGAGACGCGCTTCACCACCGCCCGATCCCCGCGCTTCCGCCAGGAGCCAGTCGCGGAAGCGGACGGCGTGGGGCCTGAGCGGCTGACTGGCCGGCCGCAGAAGGTAGAAGGAGTAGTCCGACTGCAGCGCCGCGTCCAAGGTCCTCACGAGCTCACCTCTTTCGATGAGGTCCTCGGCCAGGCGCCGGCCGCAGAGCGCCACCCCCTCGCCGCGGACGGCGGCATGGATCAGGATCAGGTAGTTGTCGAAGAACAATCCCCGGTCCTCGGGCGGCTCGGTCACGCCAAACTTTGCGAACCAGGATTCCCAGGTCACCCAGTTCCGGTCGAACTGGGTCAGGTGCAGCAAGGTCGCTTTCCTGAGATCGGCGAAGGTGCCGACGGGGCCGTGCTGCTCGAGATAGCCCGGCGCGCAGGCGGGAAAGATCTCGTTCCCGAACATGTAGTCCGCCGTCACGTTGGGCCAGGTGCCGCGGCCGTAGCGGACCGCGAAATCGATGCTGGTGGTTGCCAGGTCGCTCACCTTCGCGGACGCGACCAGCCGGATGTCTACCTCGGGAAATTCGGCGCGGAACTTGGCGATCCGCGACATCAGCCAGTAGGACGCGAAGGTCACGCTGCAGGATATGGTGATGTCGGCACCGTCGCGGTCGCCACGGATCTCGTCGGCCCCTTTCGCGATGTGCTCCAGGCCGATCGCGACCGCGTTCCGGAACTCCTGGCCCTGGGGCGTGAGCTCGATAGCCCGATAGAGCCGTTTGAAGAGCGGCACGCCGAAATGCGCCTCGATGAGCTGGATCTGCCGGCTCACGGCGGCCTGGGTCACGCGCAACTCCTGGGCGGCGCGCGTGAAGCTGAGGTGCCGTGCCACCGCCTCGAAAACCACGAGGCTATTGGCCGGAGGCAAGCGGTCTCGAAGCCTTGGCATCAGGAAAAGTTATGTAAGAGTGAGTTTTTTGTCAATTTACCTTGGAACAAATTACTGTTTGCATGAGAAATCCGTATTTCTTGACGGCCGTTGTCGGGCTCCCCGGGGGGCCGCGACCCTATTTGAAGTTCGAGAAAAGGCCCTGGAGCGAGGAAGCGATGAGCAAACCGCGTGTTATCGTAACGCGCCGCTGGCCCGAAGAGGTCGAAGCGCAGCTTGCCGAGCATTTCGACGTCCAACTGAACCCGGACGACCGTCCGATGACTCCCGAGGCGCTCAAGCAGGCCTTCGCCACCGCCGATGCCGTCTTTCCCACCGTGACCGACCGGATCGACGCCGAGGTGATGTCGGCCGAGCCGCTGCGCGCCCGCTTGATCGGCAACTTCGGCGTCGGTTTCAACAACATCGACGTCGATGCCGCCAAGGCCCGCGATCTCGTCGTCACCAACACCCCCGATGTGCTGACGGACGCGACGGCCGACCTGGCGATGACCCTGCTTCTCTCCGTCGCCCGGCGCAGCGGCGAAGGGGAACGGCATGTGCGCAGCGGAAGCTGGTCGGGCTGGCGCCCGACCCATATGATGGGGACGCAGGTGACCGGCAAGGTCCTCGGTCTGATCGGCTTCGGCCGGATCGGTCAAGCGATGGCACGGCGCGCCCGCTGGGGCTTCGACATGCAGATCTTGTTCTTCGACCCCTATCCGCCAGGCAACGATGTCCTGCGGGACCTGGGCGCGGAGTCGCGCGGGTCCATAGAGGCGGTGCTTGAGGAGTCCGACTTCGTCTCCCTGCACTGTCCTGCCACGCCCGAGAATCGCCACCTGATCAACGCCGAGCGTTTGCGGCAGATGAAGGCCGAGGCCTTCCTGATCAACACCGCCCGCGGCGACGTCGTCGACGAAGCCGCATTGAACGATGCTTTGGAAGAAAACGTGATCGCGGGCGCAGGCCTGGACGTCTTCGAGCGGGAGCCAAAGGTCCTGCCCGGCTTGCTCGAGCGGGAGAACGTCGTGCTTCTGCCGCATCTGGGCAGCGCGACCCGGGAAACGCGGGTCGCCATGGGCCTCAAGGTTCTGGAGAACGCCAAGGCCTTCTTCGGTGGGGCCGAACCGCCTAATCGAGTCGCCTAAATCGCCACAGCGCGCGAAACGAGGAGCCAAGAATGACAGACTCAACGAGGGCCAAGGGCAGCGATTTCCACGACCCTGCAAACCTGGCGACCTTCTTCGCCGCCACTCTGGCGGACACGGATCCCGAGCTGGCCCGAAGCATCGAGGCGGAGCTGCATCGCCAGCGGCACCAGATCGAGCTGATCGCCTCGGAGAACATCGTCTCTCGGGCGGTTCTGGATGCCCAGGGCTCGGTCCTGACCAACAAGTACGCCGAGGGCTATCCCGGCCGCCGCTATTACGGCGGCTGCGAGCACGTCGACGTGGCCGAGTCCCTGGCGATCGACCGGGCCAAGCGTCTTTTCGAGTGCGAGTTCGCCAACGTTCAGCCCCATTCCGGCGCCCAGGCCAATCAGTGCGTGATGCTCGCGCTCCTGAAACCCGGCGACACGATCCTCGGCATGTCGCTGGCGGCGGGCGGGCACCTGACGCACGGCGCCGCGCCCAACCTCTCGGGCAAGTGGTTCAATGCCGTCCAGTACGGTGTGAGCCGCGAGGACAGCCAGATCGATTTCGAGCAGGTCGAAGCCCTCGCGCGGGAGCACAAGCCCAAACTGATCATCGCCGGCGGATCCGCCTACCCGCGGGTCATCGACTTCGCGCGCTTTCGCCAGATCGCCGACGACGTCGGCGCGTTCTTTCACGTCGACATGGCGCACTTCGCTGGCCTGGTCGCCGCGGGCGTCCATCCAAGCCCTTTGCCCCATGCCCACGTGGTGACCACGACGACCCACAAGACGCTCAGAGGTCCCCGTGGCGGGTTGATCCTGTCGAACGACCCCGATCTCGGCAAAAAGATCAATTCGGCGGCCTTCCCCGGCCTCCAGGGCGGACCGCTGATGCACATCATCGCCAGCAAGGCCGCCGCCTTTCGCGAAGCCCTGGAGCCATCCTTCAAGACCTATGCGCGGCAGGTCGTCGACAACGCCAAAATTCTCGCTGGGACCCTGCTGGAGGGCGGCTTCGACATCGTCTCCGGCGGCACCGATACGCATCTGCTGCTGG
>JASJAL010000095.1 GCA_030067055.1 Kiloniellales bacterium
CAGGCTCCGGTTGTTGTCGTCGAGCGCCCAGCCGACCCCATCCTCGGCCAGGCCCAGGATCTTGAGGCCCGGCTTCCAGTCGCCGTTCATGGCGTCGGTGTAGGCTTCCTCGATGGCGACGTCGACGCGCTTGACCATGGACGACAGCATGGTCCCGGGGTGCAGGTGATTCTGGTTGGAATCCACGCCGATGGCCAGCTTGCCGCCGTCCTTGGCGGCCTGATAGACGCCGACCCCGGTGGCGCCGGCGGCCGCGAAGACCACGTCGGCGCCGCGGTCGAACTGGCTCTGTGCCAGCTCGCCGCCTTTGGTCGGATCGTTCCAGGCCGACGGCGTGTTGCCGGTCATGTTGACCAGGATCTCAGTTTCGCCCTTGGCGTGCTTGGCGCCCTGCTCGTAGCCGCAGGCGAACTTGCGGATCAGAGGGATGTCCATGCCGCCGACGAAGCCGACCTTGCCGGTCTTCGACGCCATGGCCGCAAGCATACCGACCAGGAAAGAGCCCTCGTGCTCCTTGAAGACCACCGACTGGACGTTGGGCGCCTCGGTCACGCCGTCGATCAGGGTGAACTTGACGTCGGGATACTCCTTGGCGACCGTCTCGATCGCCGAAGTCTGGGAGAAGCCGACGCCGACGATGACGGTGGCCCCGCGACGCGCCATGCGGCGCAGCGCCTGCTCACGCTGGGCCTCGTTGGTCGGCTCGAACTCCAGGTATTCGATTCCGGTCTTCTTCTTGAAGGCCTCGGCGCCGTTGTAGGCCGCCTCGTTGAAGGACTTGTCGAATTTCCCGCCCATGTCGAAGAGCAGGCCCGGCACGACGTCGGCCGCAAGGGCCGGGCCGCTCGCGGCCCAGGCAACAACCACCAAGCCCGCAAAAAGCTTGCGCATTTTCTTGTTCCTCCCTGAGAGCTGAAGCGCTTCGGCTCGTTATTTTGTCCAGTCAGTCAAACACCAAAGCCGATGATCCGCAAGCGCAGGTGGTGGCGTAAGAGGGTCAGCTGGGGTGCCAGGCCATTGACCCTCGGCGGACCCAGAGGCAGGCTCGCCGAAAGCGATCAAGAAGCCAGCAGGGGAGGGCCGGCCATGAACCAAATAGACCTCAATGGGCAGCACGCCATCGTCACCGGCGGTGCCCAGGGCATCGGGCGGGCCATCGCCGAGCGTTTCCTGGCGAGCGGCGCCAAGGTCAGCCTCTGGGACCGGGACCAGAGCCTTGCGAACGAGGCGGCAAAGGAGCTGTCGGACCAGGGAGAGGTCGCAGCCTTCGCGATGGACGTGACCGAAGAGGCGTCGGTGACGGCGGCCTTGACGGCAAGCCGGGATGCCTTCGGAGCACCGGCCGTCCTGGTCAACAACGCCGGCATCGCCGGGCCGGCCGTGCTGACCTGGGACTATCCGGTCGAGGACTGGCGACGCGTCCTGGCCATCGACCTGGACGGCGTCTTTCTCTGCTGCCGGGCCGTGGTGCCGGCGATGATCGAGGCCGGCTACGGCAGGATCGTCAACGTCGCCTCGATCGCCGGCAAGGAAGGCAACCCCAACGCCTCGGCCTACAGTGCCGCCAAGGCGGGGGTGATTGCGCTGACCAAGTCCCTGGGCAAGGAACTGGCCGATCACGACATCGCGGTGAACTGCATCACCCCGGCGGCGGCACGGACCCGGATCTTCGAGCAAATCACACAGGCGCACATCGACTACATGCTCTCGAAGATCCCCCGCGGCCGCTTCGTCGACGTCGCCGAAGTCGCCGCCCTGGTCGCCTGGCTGGCCTCTAAGGAGTGTTCCTTCACCACCGGCGGAGTCTTCGACATCTCCGGCGGCCGGGCCACCTATTGAACGGGAAGGGCGCGGCGAGAGGAGAACGATGACGGCTCTCAAGTCCTTGTTTGTTTCGTTGGCGGCGGGCTTGGCGCTCTCCTGGCCGGCGCTCGGGACCGAGGAGAAGTTCACTCTGGTCGACCGCATGCCGTCAGTCGAGGGCCAGCTTCAGCGCTCGATCTCCCAGCAGGAAGCGGACTCCGGCCTGACCTTTACGCAGAAGGTCTATTTGCAGGACTTCGGTGATGCGGCGCTCTTCACCTACGTGACCGAAGCCAACTGCGCTGAAGGCGTGGTTCCCATCGAAGCCTCCGGTCCCTTCATCGTCGCGCTCCGCTACATCATAAAGCGGCCGCAAGACTTCTCGACCGCCGTGCTGCACGACATCTTCAAGGAAGTCTACGTCGAGGATCGCGAAGGCCGGGTCCGGCTCTACCAAGACCTGCGCGGTCCGGAGATGATCGAGCTGACAGAGAGCTTCAAGCCTGCCTGCTCAGGCATCTAGCCGCAGATACACGGTGCTGGCCGCTCACTCATTTGCTTTGTTTGAGATATTAGAAATCTCTAGTAAGGCGCTGTAATCGATAAATTTTGCAATGACAAGATCTCCGGGAGGAACAGGCGATGGCGATTTCTGACTACAAGACAGCCCTGGTCACCGGCGCCTCGAGCGGCATCGGTGCGGCCTGCGTGCAGGCGCTCAGGCAGCGTGGTCTTGAGGTGGTCGCCTCGGCACGACGGGAGGACCGCCTGGCCGCGCTGGCCGAGGAGACCGGTTGCCAGACCCTGGCGCTCGACCTCGACGACACCGAGGCGGTCTATGAGCAGCTGGCCGGCCTCGAGGTCGATGTCCTGGTCAACAATGCCGGGCTGGGGCGGGGCTTCGAAGGGTTTCTCAAGTCGAGCCCGGCGGAGATCGACGAGGTCCTCCGGATTAACGTGGCCGCGGCGATCCATGTCGTCCGGGCGGTCGCCGAGGGCATGGCCGGCCGCCGGCGCGGCCACATCGTCAACGTCGGCTCCATCGCCGGACTCTACCCGGTCGGCTTTCCGGTCTACGGCGCCAGCAAGGGTGCAATCCACCTTTTCGCCCAGCACCTGCGCGTCGATCTCAAGGGCAGCGGCCTGCGCTTCACCGAGATCTGCCCGGGCCGGGTCGAGACCGAGTTCTTCGATACCGCCTTCAAGGACGAGTCCGACCGCCAGACCTTTCTGCGAGGCTTCCGGCTGCTTCAACCGGCGGACATCGCCAATGCCATCGTCTATGCGGTCTCAGCGCCCTGGCACGTCAATATCAGCACGATCGAGCTCACGCCGACCGAGCAGGTGCCCGGCGGTGCCGTCATCGCACCGATCGAAGAGGGTTGAACCTGGATCGAACTGATCGGCCGCGCGACCGGGGCAAGTCACCGGACGCCAGGCAACCGCTTTGGCTGTCTCGGTGACTGCAATACGATTGGTATGCCGGTTTAGAACAAGGTCGTGCCTCGGTGAAGTTCGGACCGCAGCAAGTGTGACGGCCGTCACCAAAGAAATTGGAGAAGCTGGGATCAGCCGAGTTCGATCCGTTGGCCGGTCTCGCTGGAGCGGTAGATCGCCTCTTCGATCTCGACGTTGCGCAGGTAGTCGCGCCCGCTGTTGGCCAGGGGAGTCCCCTCTGTCAGGTGGCTCAGGATATGCCGGGTCAGCAGGTAGACGCTGTCGCCGGCGAAGCCGCGTTTTTCCCAATCGTAGGGCTCCGGGTGCTCCGGTGCGCCGTGGGGCTTGAACCAAAGCCCGCCTTCGCCGTCCAGGCGCAGGACCCCGCCGCTGCCCTCCAGGTGCATCTCGCCCATGGTCAGGCGGCAGTCCTCGGCGTCGTGGTCGTTGAGCCGGTTGCCGTCGAAGAGGCCGGTGGCGCCGCTCTCGAATTCGAAGATGACCTGCCCGGCGTCCTCGCCGGCGATCGCTGGGTTGAGACGGCGCAGGCGCGCGGTCACGGCGGTGACTTCGCCCAGCAGGTAGCGGAAGGTGTCGATGAAGTGGATCCCGGTCTCGTGGATCAGGAAGCGCGCCATCTTCTGGAAGTAGGGCTGGCGATTGAGGTAGGCCTCGGGGCCCTGGCCGTCGCCGGGCCGCAGGCGGAAGGCGATCCCGTGGGGCGTGCCCAGACGGCCGGCCTCCAGGACCGCCTTCGCGTGGCGGTACCAGGGCTGGAAGCGAAAGTTCTCGTGCACGATCAGAGGCACATCGGCGGCCTCGGCCATCTCGACCAGAGCGCGCGCCTCGGCGAGGCTCGGCGCCAGCGGCTTCTGGCAGACCATCGGCACGGCGCGTGCTGCCGCCGCCGCAACCATGGCTTCGTGGGTCTCGGGCGGGGTGACGATATCGACCAGGTCCGGCTGGGTCTCTTCGAGCAGCGCATCGATCGAGGGGCAGACCGCCGGCACGTCGAAGCGCTCGGCCATGGCCTGGCCGCGTCCCGGATCGCGCTCGGCCAGGCCGACCAGCTCGACCTCAGGGCAGCGCCTCCAGGCCTCGTACTGGAACTGGCTGAAATAGCCCGCCCCGACGATGGCGACCCTGAGGCGATCGGTCATGCGGCGGCACCGTCCAGGGCCGCCAGCACAGCGTCGGTGATCTCGCGCAGGCCGCTGCCGCCGCCCAGCTCCGTCGGTCGCAGAGTCCCGCCGGCGAAGGCCTGCTCGATGCCGCGGACCAGCAGGTTGCCGGCCTCGATGCAGTTCGGCAGGCCGTGCTGCTCGCCCAGCCAGTCGAGCATCATGGCGGCGGAAAGGTACATCGCCGTCGGGTTGGCCTTGCCGGTTCCGACGATGTCGGGCGCGGTGCCGTGGCAGGGCTGGAACACTGCCTGCGATTCACCGACGTCGGCGGAGGGCGCCATGCCCATGCCGCCCATCAGGGCGGCACCGGCGTCCGAGAGGATGTCGCCGAAGAGGTTCTCGGTCACGAGCACGTCCAGGTCCCAGGGGTTTCGGATCATATTCAGGGCCATGGCGTCGACGTAACAGTGCGCCGCCTCGACGTCGGGGTTCCGGGCGGCGACCTCGTCAAAGATGTTGCGGAAGAAGCCAAAGCTGCCCAGCACGTTGGACTTGTCGACGCAGGTGACCCGGCCCGGGCGGCCCTTGGCGCGGCGCCGGCGGCCGAGATCGAAAGCGGCCTGGAACAGCCGCTCGCTCGCTCTGCGGGTGATGACCATGGTGTCGCGGGCAACCTCGTCGCCGTCGAAGACCGTCTTGCCGCGCGCGGCGAAGAGCCCTTCGGTCGACTCGCGAATCAGCACGAAGTCCAGATCCTGGGCCCGAGGGTCGGCGAGGGGACCGGGCAGGCCCGGCAAGCTGCGCACCGGTCGCAACCCGGCGAAGAGCTCGAAGGTCTCGCGCAAGTCGAGCTGCGGGGCGATCTCGCGACCGTCCGGATAGCGCACCGAGGGCAGGCCCATGGCGCCCAGCAGGACCGCATCCGCCGCGCCGGCCCGGCGCAGGCTCTCTTCCGGCAGCGCGGTCCCGGTCTCGCGATAGTGGTCGGCGCCGGCGGGCAGTTCCTCGAAATCGAGGCCAAAGCCGCCGACCCGGTCCTGCACCCGGCGCAGGATCTCGAGGCAGGGCGGCATGATCTCGGTGCCGATCCCGTCGCCGGGCATCACGGCGATGCGAAAGCTCGAATTCTGTGGCATGTCCTCAGTCCAGAAGGGTCCAGGTGGCGACGGCCTTGTCTTCGATCCAGGGCGCAACGTCGCGGTCGAAGTCTCTGAAATGTCGCGTTTCCAAGTGGGCCTGAAAGGCGGCTTGGTCGCTATAGAGCTCGTAGAGGAAGATGCGTCCCGGAGTCTGTGGATCGGCGCAGACGTCGAAGCGATGGCAGCCGGCTTCGCGGCTCAGGGAGTCCGAGGCCTGCTGACGCACGCGCTCCCGGAAGGCCTCTGCATGCTCGGGACTGGCGATGAAGGTGACGGTGACGACGAACACGGGATCGGGGCTCCTCTGCCTTGGCTCAGTTCGGAAAGGCTTCGCGCAATTCGGCGAGCTGTGCCTCGTCCAGGCAGCGGTAGCGGCGTTCGCCCAACAGCAGGAACAGCTTGGCGGTTTCCTCCAGCTCCTCGGCGGAATAGACCGCCGCATCCAGGGCTTTGGCCGAGACCACCGGGCCGTGGTTGGCCAGCAGCATCGCGTGGTGTTCCTTGGCGATGCCCCGCACGGCCTCCGCCAGAGCCAGGTCGCCGGGGCGGTAGTAGGGGACCAGGGGCAGGCGGCCGATCCGCATGACGTAGTAGGCGGTGATCGGCGGCAGCACGTTCGTCGGGTCGAGTTCCTCCAGGCAGGAGACGGCGACCGAATGGGTGGCGTGGAGATGGACCACGGCCCGGTCCTCGGGCCGCTCTTCGTAGATCGCCAGGTGCAGGAAGGCTTCCTTCGAGGGCTTGTCGCCGGCCAGGTGCCGACCCTCGGGATCGAGCTTGGCGATCCGCTCGGGTTCCAGCATGCCCAGGCAGGAGTTGGTCGGCGTGACCAGGATGCCGTCCTCGAGCCGGACCGAGATGTTGCCGGAGGAGCCGCAGCCGTAGCCCCTCAGGAAAAGCGACTGGCCGAAGCGGACCATCGCCTCGCGCAGGCGGCCCTCCTGCGAGGTCACGACAACACCTCGAAGGCGCGGGTGAAGAAGTCGGCGCCGCCGAAGTTGCCGGACTTGAGCGCCAGGGCCAGCGGCACGTCGTCGAGGCTCATGGTCCAGGGCACGCCCGGGTCGATCTCGGGTCCGATCGCCAGGCTGCGGATGTCGAGCGCCGTCACCACCGCTCCCGAAGTTTCGCCGCCGGCGACCACCAGGCGACGGACCCCGGAGCGGACGAGGCCCTCGGCGATCCGGCCCATGGCGCGCTCGACCAACTGGCTCGCCCGCTCCCGCCCCAGATCGCGCTGTACCGCGGCCAGGGCCTCCGGTTCCGCGGTGGAGTAGATCAGGATCGGTTCCCTGCCGAGATCGTCGCGGGCCCAGGCCAGCGCGGCCTCGATGGCAGCGTCGCCGTCGGCCAAGGCCGCCGGATCCAAGCGGTAGCTCGGACGGCGCCGGCGCATTTCCGCGACTTGCCGGTTGGTGGCCTCCGAGCAGCTGCCCGAGAGCACCGCTGCGGGGGAGTCTGCAGGTGGGCGCGGCAGGGGCGGGATCGGGTTCAGTTCCCCACGGTCGCGGAAGATTGCCGGCAGGCCGACCGCCAGGCCCGAGCCGCCGGTGATCAACGGCAGCGTTTCCGTGGCCTGCGCCAGGGTCTCAAGATCGGCCTCGGACAGGGCATCGGCGATGGCGAGGGTCGTCCCGCCGGCACGCAATTCCTCGACGCGAGCTTCGACTGCACCGGCGCCGCGGGTGACGGCTGCCTGTGGAATTAGGCCGACCTGGCCGTGGCTCTGGCGTTGCAAGACTCGGACCAGGTCGCTGTCGGTCATGGGATTGAGCGGGTGGTGCCGCATCCCGGTCTCCGACAGCAGCCGGTCTCCTACGAAAAGGTGGCCCTGATAGACCGTGCGCCCATTCTCCGGCGCCGCCGGACAGGCAATCGTGAAATCGCTTTCCAAGGCGGACAGCAGGGCCTCCGCGACCGGACCGATGTTGCCGTCATCGGTCGAATCGAAAGTCGAGCAATACTTGAAGAAGAGCTTGCGGCAGCCCCGCGCACGCAGCCAGTCCAGGGCCTTCAACGACTGGGCGACCGCCTCGGCGGCGGCGATGCTCCGGGTCTTCAGGGCGATGACCGCGCCGTCGGCCTCGGTCGCCGGCCCATCGAGATCGCTGGGAATTCCGTTGTGCTGGACGCAGTAGAGACCCTGGCGAGTCAGCTTGTTCGCCAGGTCCGTGGCACCCGTGAAGTCGTCGGCGATACAGCCGAGAAGCACCCGATCCTCCCCTCGATGTCCGTTTCCCGGGCGACCCGCTCCCGTGTTTCCGATCTGGCCAGACCCGGAAATAACGTATACATTA
>JASJAL010000086.1 GCA_030067055.1 Kiloniellales bacterium
TCCATGCCCAGGATCATCGGCTGGATGACCTGCTCGACGATCGCCTTGTTGGCCAGGGCGACGTTGCCGGCGCCGAAGCATTCGCCCCAGCCGGTCAGGCCGTCGTCGGTCTCCACCTCGACCAGGTGCGCTGTGCGCTGGGTGAAGTACTGCTGGGAGTAGCCCAGCTCTTCTTGCAGGTCGTAGCGCAGCACATGGCTGGTGATCCGGGCGATCTTCATCCGTCAGCTCTCCGTCCCAGCCGGGCAGGCAAAGGTCACTTGCCCGGCAAGGTGAAGGGGGCGGCGACCAGGATGCGGTTCTCCTGCTTGATCAGGTAGCCGGCCTCGGCGCTCATCTTGGTGTAGGCCAGCCAGTCCTGGTCGGCCCACATCGCGGCGCGGCGCGCGGCGCGGTCGGCGACGTCCGTGTAGGCCCAGATGTGGACGTAGCTGTTGACGTCGCCGACCTCGGTGGTCGCCCAGATCACCGGCAGGCCGAGATGCCGGGTTTGCGGCTCCCAGCCGTGCTTCTGGTAGAGCTCCATGTGCGCCTTGATGGTGCCGGGACGGCAGGTATAGGTCCTTTGATCGAAGATCACCTTGGTTTCTCCCTTGCTTGGATCTCAGTTCATTCGGCCGGGTCGCCCGGCGGCTTCTTTAGGGCCGCCTCGACGCCGGTCGCGGCTTCATAGCCCTTGATGACTGCGGTGCAGCCCTCGTCCCCGTGGCCGGCGTCGAGCGCGCGGGCGTAGGTCTGCCGCACGGCTTCGGCCAGCTGCGGCGGTAGGCCCACGGCGGCGGCCCAGTCCGCATAGTAGCGCACGTCCTTCTCGGCGTTGGCCAGCGACATGTAGGGGGTGAAGTCCCGCTCCAGGGTCTTCTGGCCGTAGAGGTCCATCATGCCCGACTTGCCCCCGGCCGCCGAGATGATGCCGATCACCTTGTCCATGTCGAGGCCTTCCTTGGCGGCCAGGGCGAAACCTTCGCACCAGGAGGCGACGTTGGCGAAGGCGATGTAGTTGTGGATCAGCTTGAGCCGGATCGCGTGCCCGGCGGGGCCGACGTGGAAGACGTTCTCGGCGTAGCAGTCGAAGAGCGGCCGCAGGCGGTCCAGCAGCTCGGCCGCGCCACCGAAGAGCACATTGACCTCGCCACGGTCCGCGTGCATCGGCGTGCGGGTCATGGGCGCCTCGGCATAGGCGACTCCCGCGGCGGCACAGGCCGCGTTCATGCGGTCGACGTGGTCCGGACTGGTGGTCGTGTGGTCGAGCAGGATGCTGCCGGGCTTCATCCGGGACAGAGCGCCATCGGATCCCAGGGTCAGCTCCTGCACCGCTTCGGCGGTGGTGACGCAGAGCCCGAGCAGGTCACAGCCACCGGCAAGCTCTGCGATCGACTCGGCCGCCTCGGCGCCCCGCGCAACGGCGAGCGCGACGGCCGCCTCGTCCCGGTCCAGGACCGATACCGCGACGCCCCGCTTCAGCATGTTCTTGACCAGGCCACGGCCCATGCCACCGAGGCCCACAAAACCGACCTTGCCTTCGAAGGCTGCCACCTCCGGCCTCCTCACCCGCTGCCGCGACGGCGATGCGCGTACCGCCTCCGCCCATCCTGCCGCCTGAGGCGGTCAGAAGTCGAGCCTGTCGCCGGGCTGCAGGGCGATCACCTGACCGTCGAAGTCGCCGAGCATCGCCTAGGCAATTGCAGGTCGGCTGGCAATTCCGCCGACTCCCCCCTATGGCGGTCAGGCGCGAATAACGTAGAGTGTCGGAAAGCCAAGCTTGGGGGAGGCGACGTGGACAGGATCGGATTTATCGGCCTCGGCCGGATGGGCCTGGGCATGGCAAGCAACCTGCAGCGCAAGGGTTTCAACCTGACCGTCTTCGACCTTCAGGCCGCGCCCATGCGGGCGCTGGAAGAGCTGGGTGCCAAGCCGGCCGCCTCGGTGGCGGAGCTGAGCCGCGCGGCCGACACCGTGATCACCATGCTGCCCGGCCCGCCGGAGGTCGAGGCGACGATCCTCGGCCCCGAGGGCGTGCTCGCCAACGCGCCCTCCAGCCTGCTGGTCATGGACATGAGCACGGTCGACCCGACGCTGAGCGATCGCTTGGCCGAGACGCTGCGGGACCAGGGCCGCGCCTTCGTCGACGCCCCGGTCGGTCGCCTGGCCAGCCACGCAGAGCGCGGCGAGAGCCTCTTCATGGTCGGGGCCGAAGAGGACGACTTCGCCCGGGTGCACCCGCTGCTGGCGGCCATGGGCACCACCATCTTCCACTGCGGCCGTCCCGGCACCGGCACCCGGACCAAGCTGGTGAACAACTTCCTGGCCATCGTCTCCTGCCAGATGAACGCCGAGGCCCTGGCCCTGACCTCGGGCTTCGGCCT
This sequence comes from Kiloniellales bacterium, assembly GCA_030067055.1. Next base: position 2,367 of record JASJAL010000086.1, read on the forward strand.
CGACCTAGAGACCACCCTCGAGGTGATCCACGGCACGACGGCGACCAACGGCCAGCTGAAGATCAACTACGCGACCAAGGTCCTGGAGGGCGACACCGAGCCCGGCTTCGCCATCGACCTGGCGCACAAGGACCTGAGCCTGATCCTGCAGGCCGCCAACGGCACCAAGGTGCCAACGCCGATCGCCGCGGTCGCACGGGAGAGCCTGAGCCTGGCCCGCAGCGGCGGCTTCGGCGGCAAGGACTTCTCGGCCCTGCTCGACCATTGGTGCGAACGCGCCGGGGTCGAGAAGCTGCGCTTCAAGAGCCAATGAGTCCGGGCTTCGCCTGGGCGCCGGAAGACTGGCGCCACGACATCTACGATGCGCTGAAGCGAGTGGAGGTGCGCCAGGTCGCCTATGTGCCCGACGCCGGCCACGCCAGCCTCATCGAGGCCTGCCACGCCGACCCGGAGATCGAGGCCACGGTGCTGACCACGGAAGAGGAAGGCGTCGGAGTCCTGGCCGGCGCCGACCTGGGCGGCCAGCGCGGCGCGCTGCTGATGCAATCGAGCGGCGTCGGGAACTGCATCAACACCTTCACGCTGCTTGAGAACTGCGGCTTTCCGCTTCTCACCCTGATTACGATGCGCGGCGAGTGGGCCGAGTTCAATCCCTGGCAGGTGCCGATGGGCCGGGCGACGCCGGCCAGCCTGGACCTGGTCGACTTCCTGCAGTACCGGGTCGAGCGGCCCGAGGAGGCCGGCCCGGTGGTCGAGGCCGCGGCGCGCACCGCCTTCGACTGCGACCGGGCCGCCGCGGTCCTGCTGACCCAGCGCCTGATCGGCGCCAAGGTGTTCTGATGGCCGGCGGCAGCCTTCCCCGGCGGCAGGTGGTCGCGCGCGTGCTGGCGGAGCGGCACAAGGACCTGCTGGTGGTGACCGGGCTCGGCACGCCGACCTACGACGTCGCGGCCTGCGGCGACAGCGACCTCAACTTCTACCTCTGGGGCGCCATGGGCAGCGCCCTGCCGCTCGGCCTGGGGCTAGCGCTGGCGCGGCCGGACAAGCGGGTCCTGGCGGTCACCGGCGACGGCGAGCTGCTGATGGCTCTCGGCGCGCTCGCCACGGTCGGCGTCAAGCGGCCGGAGAACCTGAGCCTCCTGGTCCTGGACAACGAGGCCTACGGCGAGACCGGCGGCCAGGACAGCCACACGGCGGAAAGCGTCGACCTCTGCGCGGTCGCCCTGGGCTGCCGCTGGCCGCGCGCAGAAACCTTCTCCGAAGAAGCGGCGCTGGAAGGCCTGCGCGGGTTCTTGCTCGACGGGCCGGGCCCGGCACTCGCGGTCGCCAAGATCGGCCGCGGCGAGGAGCCCCGGGTCCTGCCGAGCCGCAACGGCCACGAACTGCGCAGCCGCTTCCGCCAAGCCCTGTTGTCGAAATAGGTCACTGCCGGCGACCTCGTCTCGCGATCTGAAGCCGTTGTGCTCTATGCCACAAACCTGTTCTCGTGGTTCTGGCAAAGATGCGAGAGTGGCTGCCACGGCATTCCCCATGACCCAGGCGGCAGAGGCCGAACCAGCGGCTGCGACGTCTCGAGCGCCCCAGCCGGAGCCCCGATCGCAAAGCAGCGACGCCAGGTTCGCCTCGCCTGCCCAAGACTCTGAGAGGTAACTCGACATGGCCCAGCACTCGGACTGCTACACCTATCGCGGCGGCGAGAAGCTCGCCCTGGTCAAACGCCCGAATCAGTTCGTCACCCGCGCCCTGCCGGACACATTGGCAGGCGCCGGCCTGCCGCAGGGCGAACAGATGTCTTCGGCCTCGACCCGCATCACCTGCCCCGCCGAGCAGCTGGAAGGCCTGATGGCGCGCGCGCGAGGCTTCGCCGTGACCCACCACGCCTACGACGAGGCGGAGAGCGGCAGCGAGTTCCTGATCACGGACCGGGTTTTCGTCACCTTCAAGGATTCGCTATCCGCCGAGGACCTGGCGGCCTTCGCCGGCGAGCACGGCTTGCTCCAGCTTGAGGCCTATGACGACAAGAACTTCCTGTTCCAGTTGACCGACGCCACCGGGATGAACCCGGTCAAACTGGTCGTGAAGCTCACCGAAGGCGACGCGCGGGTCGCAGCGGCTGAGAACGACCTCAACCATCGGGTCGCGACCGCCAGCCTGACCCTACCCTTGGACCCGCGCTACCGCGAGCAATGGCACCTGCACACCCATTTCACCCATCCAGAGGTCGATCCCCGTTCCTCCTCCCTTTGCGAGGCGGCCTGGGAGACCCTCGACAGCTACGGCGATCCGGAGACCGTGGTCGGCGTCACGGACGACGGCTGCCGGCTGGATCATCGGGATTTCGACTCGCCGCAGAAGTTCGCCGCCTGGGGCTACTTCGAGGGCACCCGCCTAGTCACCGACGGCGATATCGATGCCGAACCCGACAAGATGTACGAAGCCGGGGCCAACCACGGCACCTCCTGCGCAGGCGTGAGCGCGGGCGAGGTCGACGGTCTGCTGACCGTCGGCGCGGCCCCGGGTTGCCGCCTGCTGCCGATCAAGTGGGAGTCCAACGGGCCTTTCCTGCTGTTGAACGACTCCAAGCTGCTGACGGCGATCAACTTCCTGGCCGACAAGATCGACGTCATGTCGAATTCCTGGGGCCAGGTGCCAACCCAGATCTTCGCCACGCCGGTGGTCAACCGCATTCGACAGCTCTCGACCAGCGGCGGACGGCGCAACCGCGGCATCGTCTTCCTCTGGGCGGCCGGCAACGACAACTGTCCGATCCAGCACCAGGCAAACGTCGACACGCCGTTCACGAACGGGATTGACGTCGTCAACGGCTCGCTGGTCTGGATCGGGGTCCGCACCGCGCGTAGCTTCCGCAACAACCTGGCCGAGGAGCCCGGCGTCATGAAGGTCGCCGCACTGGCCAGCAATGCCCGGCGCAGCCACTACTCCAACTACGGCACAGGCATCGACATCTGTGCGCCGACCAACAACGTCCACACCTACCGCCGCCTCAACGTTGACGGCCTGGGTGTGACGACCACGCGGGGCAACACCGTCGAGGACGTCACCGCCGGCTTCGGCGGCACCTCAAGCGCAACCCCCTTGGTCGCGGGCATCGCCGCCCTGGTCATCTCGGCCAATCCCGCGCTGAGCGCGGCGGAGGTGATCTCGATCCTGAAGAGCACCGCCTCCAAGGACCTCGACATGACCGGCTATCCGCAGACGCCGCCGGCGAGCTTCAATCAGGACACCAGCTGGGACGTTTCGCCGATCGCGCCCTTCGATGCCGGCGATTTTCAAGACATCGGTCACGCGGACGGCAGCTGGAGTCCCTGGTTCGGCCACGGCCGCGTGGATGCTGCGGCCGCCGTCGCCGAAGCTCTGAACCGACTGCCGGACCAGGGCTTCCAGGAGTTCGAGTCGACGCCGAACCGCGAGATTCCAGACGACGATTCCAACGGCATCCGGGAAGAGGTCGAGGTGACCCGGGCGGGACGGGTCGCCGCCATCAAGGTCAGGGTCGACATCGCACACAGCTGGATCGGTGACCTCCGCGTCCTCCTGGAGTCCCCCGCCGGAACCCGCGTCGTGCTGCACGACCGCGCCGGCGCCAACGCGGACAACATCCGCCAGACCTTCGACTCGGCAACGACGCCCGGCTTGGCCGGATTCGCCGGCGAGGACGCGCAGGGCACCTGGACGCTGATCGTCGAGGACCACGCGGCCCGCGACATCGGCACGCTCGAGGCCTTGTCCCTGATCGTCAACTTCGCGCCGGACACCTCGGTCGCGGAGGACAGCGAAGCGGTCACCATCCCGGACAACGATCCCGACGGCATCACCCGCGAGCTGAGCCTGAGCGGCGTCGGCAGCATCGCCGAGATCAGCCTCTCGGTGGACATCACCCATCCCTGGGTCGGCGACCTGCGGGTGGTCCTGACGTCGCCCGCCGGCAGCGCCGTGGTGCTGCAGGACCGCAGCGGCGGCTCCGCGGACAACCTGGTGCGGACCTGGCGGGCCAGCAACCATCCCGGCCTCGCCGGACTGATCGGCCAGGATCCAAACGGGACCTGGCAACTCCAGGTCGCCGACCGGGCCCGCCGCGATGTCGGCAAACTGAACCGCTGGCGGATCGAAGTCGAAGACTGAGCCTGCCTCGGCCGACCCGGGCCTCCGGATTGCCGGCTTGGATGCGCTGCCGCTCCGTGGCAGACTCCCGTGTCCGTTCCGTAAGCAGTCCGGAGGCCACCATGGCGCTGGCAGAGCAGCTCAAGCCGGCGATTTCAGCCGCGATCGAGGACCTCCAGGTGCGCTTCGGCGAGCGTCTTTCGACCGCGGAGTCGGTGCGCCTGCACCACGGCACCGGCGAGGCCTACCACCCGGTCAGCCCGCCCGACGCGGTGGTCTACGCCCGCAGTACCGAGGAGGTCAGCCAGGTCGTCAAGATCGCCGCCCGCCACAAGGTGCCGATCATTCCCTATGGCACCGGGACCGGGCTGGAAGGCCACACCCTGGCGGTGCGCGGCGGCATCACCCTCGACCTCTCGGAGATGAACGAGATCCTCGAGGTCTCGGTCGAGGACCTGGACTGCCGGGTGCAGGCCGGGGTGACCCGCAAGCAGCTCAATGCCCACCTGCGCGACACCGGGTTGTTCTTCCCAATCGACCCGGGCGCCGACGCCAGCCTCGGCGGCATGGCGGCGACCCGGGCCAGCGGCACCAACGCGGTGCGCTACGGCACCATGAAGGAGAACATCCTCGGCCTGACCGTGGTCCTGGCCGACGGCCGGATCATCCGGACCGGGACCCGGGCCCGGAAGTCCTCGGCCGGCTACGACCTGAACGGCCTGATGGTCGGCTCCGAGGGCACCCTGGGCGTGATCACCGAGGTCGGCCTGCGCCTGGCCCCGGTGCCCGAGGCGATGTCCTCGGCGGTCTGCGCCTTTCCCACCCTGGAGGACGCGGTCAACACGGTGATCCTGACCATCCAGTCTGGGATCCCGGTGGCCCGGATCGAGCTCCTGGACAAGGAGGGCCTCTCGGCCATTCTCGACCACGCCGGGATGGACGGCTTCGAGATCGCCGACACCCTGTTCTTCGAGTTCCACGGCAGCCAGGCCGGGGCGGCGGAGCAGGCCGAGGCGGTGCGCGCCATCGCAGAAGAGTTCGGCGGCAGCGCCTTCAGATGGGCGACCAAGACCGAGGAGCGCGCCGCGCTCTGGGAGGCGCGCCACAACGCCCACTACGCCATCCTGGCCCGCGCCAAGCCGGGTCAGCGGACCCTCTCGACCGATGTCTGCGTGCCGATCTCGCGCTTGGCGGACTGCATCCTGGAATCCAAGGCCGACCTGGAAGAGACCGGCTTCTGGTCGCCGGTGATCGGCCACGTCGGCGACGGCAACTTCCACATGGCGCCGATCGCCAACTACGACGACCCGGAAGAGAACCGGCAGGTCCAGGCCTGGCACGAACGCATGGTCCGCCGCGCCATCGCCATGGGTGGCACCTGCACCGGCGAGCACGGCGTCGGCACCGGCAAGATGCCCTACCTGGAGGTCGAGCACGGCGCGGCGGTCGAGGTCATGCGCCAGATCAAGCGCAAGCTCGA
>JASJAL010000087.1 GCA_030067055.1 Kiloniellales bacterium
CGGAAGGAGGCGTCGGCGGCCAGGATCCGCCGCTCCGCGGCGCCCCAGCCCTGGGCCTCGAGAAAGGCCTGGATGACGTCGTCGCGCGCACTCAAGTCCCGGTCTCTCCATCGAGGTCGAGGTCGGCCAGCCGCTCGGCCCAGTCGCCGTGACCTTCGAGCACCGCGGAGCGGGCCTCCGGTGCAGCTCCGAAATCGAGGCGTAGGTCGAGGCGGTCCTCTGGCAGCAGGGGGCCGAGCCGCTCGGGCCATTCGACCAGGCTGACGGCTTCGGCCAGGGCCTGCTCGAAGCCCAGCTCCAGGACCTCCTCCGGGTCCTTGATGCGGTAGAGATCGAAGTGCCAGACCGGCGCCGGAAGGCGCTCGTAGATCTGCACCAGGGTGAAGGTCGGGCTCGGCACCTCCTCGGGCGCGGCGCCGGGGTCGGCGGGCGGCAGGGCGCTAATCAAGGCCCGGGCGAAGCTGGTCTTGCCGCTGCCCAGATCGCCCCAGAGCGCCACCAGATCGCCGGGGCGCAACAGGCGGGCAAGGCGCCGCGCCAGGGCCGCGGTGGCGGCCTGGTCGTCCAGGCGAAGCTGTCGCTTTGGTGCTGTTCGGAGGGCGACGGCCATGACGCGCTCTTCTTAGCGGGCGGCCCCGAGTCGGGCAACGGCGGAAGCCACGCTAGGGCGATCCGGCGCGGATGCAAGACTTGCCAAGGCTGGGGCCGGCGGCCATCGTAGGGCGCCTTCGGGCAACCCGAATCCCGACCGGACCCGAACACGACTCCCAAGTTCCGATGCCAGAATCCCTAGGCGACTCCAAGGCCCAGACGGCAGAGACCAAGACCACGGCAAGCACGGACGTCGCGATCATCGGCGCCGGCCCGGTCGGCCTCTTCGCGGTCTTCGAGCTGGGCATGCTGAAGATCCGCTGCCATGTCATCGACGCGCTGGACTCCCTGGGCGGCCAGTGCGCCGCGCTCTATCCCGAGAAGCCGATCTACGACATTCCCGGCTACCCGCGGATCCAGGCCTCGGAGCTGGTCGAACGGCTAGGCGAGCAGGCCGCGCCCTTCGAGCCGGTCTATCATCTGGGCCAGAGAGTCGAGCGCATCGAACCCGCCGCCGGAGGACGCTGGTCGCTTGAGACCGACGGCGGGCAGCGAATCGACGCCAAGGCGGTCTTGATCGCGGCCGGCGGTGGCGCCTTCGGCCCGAACCGGCCGCCGTTGGAAGGCATTCGCGACTACGAGGGCAAGAGCGTCTTCTACATGGTCCGCCGGCGCGAGGACCTCCGCGGCAAGCGGATCGTCATCGCCGGCGGCGGCGATTCGGCACTGGACTGGACCCTTTCCCTGGCCGAACTGGCCGCACAGATCCACGTCGTGCACCGGCGCGCCAAGTTCCGCGGCGCCCCCGAGAACGTCGCCCGCCTCCAGGAGCTGGCCAGCGCCGGCGACGTGGTGCGACTGGTCGTGCCCTATCAACTGCACGGCCTGGAAGGCCGCAATGGCCAGCTGGAGGCCGTCGTGGTGCGCAAGATGTCGGGCGAGGAGCGCCGCCTGGAGGCCGACGTCCTGCTCCCCTTCTTCGGGCTGTCCATGAACCTGGGGCCGATCGCGTCCTGGGGCCTGGACCTCGACCGCGGCCAGATTGCCGTCGACCCGGAGACCTGCATGACCAGCGCCGAGGGCATCTACGCGATCGGAGACATCAACAGCTATCCCGGCAAGTTGAAGCTGATCCTCTGCGGCTTCTCCGAGGCCGCCATGGCGGCCCACGCGATCCACGCCCGGGTCCGTCCGGACGAGACCCTGCACTGGGAGTACTCGACCACCAAGGGCGTGCCCGGTCAGGCCTGACGGGCGTCGGCCGGGGGCTCCACGGCCTGCAATGTCCGCTCGACCGGAATCCGGCAGGTCACTTTGGTGCCGCGGTCCGGCTCCGAGACGAGCTCGACCTGGCCGCCGTGCAGTTCGATCAGGCTGCGGACCAGCGACAAGCCCAAGCCGGCCCCGGCCTGACGCGGGTTGCCGGGCCCCCGGATGAACTTGTCGAAAACCCGGCCGTGCTCCTCGACCGGGATGCCAACGCCGGTATCGGCGACCGACAGCAGCAGCTCGCCATTGTCGCGGACCGCGGACACGGTGACGCTGCCGCCTTCCGGGGTGAACTTGAAGGCATTCGACAGCAGGTTGAAGAGCGCCTGCTTGAGCCGTCGCGGATCGGCAACCACCGCGCCGACATCTTCCTCGCAGTCGAGGGCCAGCTCCAGGCCCCGGCTGCGCGCGCGCTCGTGGCCGAGGGTGAAGATGCTGTTCAGCAGCTCGCGGATGTCGATCGACTCCAGCTCGAGCTGCAGATAGCCGGCCTCGATGGTGGCCAGGTCGAGGATGTCGTTGATCAGGCTGATCAACCGCTCCGAAGATTCGACGATCGCCCTGGCGTAGTCCAGCTGCCGGTCGTTGAGCTCGCCGAAGAGCTGCTTCTCGAGGATCTCGGCAAAGCCGATGATCGCGTTGAGCGGCGTGCGCAGCTCGTAGGAGACGTTGGCGATGAACTCGGACTTCAGGCGGTCGGTGGTCTCCAAGGCTTCGGCGCGCTCGCGCAGGGCGCGCTCGACCCGGGTCGAATCGGTGACGTCGAAATAAGTGAAGAGGCTGGCGCCGTCGGGCAAGGGCACCTGCGACCAGTCGAGAACCGTGCCGTCACCACGTTCGAAGCGGCCGCCGCGCGGCTCCGCCTCTGTGACCTGCACGGCCATGCGCTCCGCCGCCTCGGGCCAGGATTTGTCCTTGATCGGATAGAATCGGCGCAACTGCGGCAGCAGGTCGCGGACGTGGGGCTCGTTCTGAAGGCTCTCGGCGGGCAGCTCCCAGATCCGGGCATAGGCCGGGTTGTGCAGCTTGAGCCGGCCGTCGCTGCCGAAGACCGCGACCCCCTCGAAAAGGTTGTCCAGCGTCTCCTGGCGGACCGCGATCAGGGTGTTGTAGGAGCGCTCCAAGGCCAGACGGTCGGTCACGTCCTCGCAGATGGAGAGCACGCCGCCGAAGGGATGCGGCGCCACGACGGTGCGGATCGTGCTGCCATCCGGCAGGTGCTGCAGCTCTTCGAGGGGGGCGATCAGGGTCTGGAAGGCCCGCAAGCGTTCCTTCTTGAACTTCGGAAAGTCCGCCGACTCGGGGATCTGTCGCCGCTCCCGCAGCGCCTCGTGAACGTCGTTGAGGTGGGGCTCGGTCGCCAGGAAGTCCTCGTCCAGGTGGAACATGCGGGCGTAGGCGCCGTTGTAGAACTTGAGCCGCATGTCCTGGCCGAAGATCGCGATACCGCTCGCCAGGTTGTCCAGCACCTCGGAGTGGGCGTCGATGTGGCGGCTGAGTTCGGTCTTGAGCTCTTCGGAATCGGTCCGATCGATGGCCAGGCCGACCAGGCCGTCGGCGCCGAAGGGCCGTTCTTCGACCGCCATCCAGCGCCGCGCGCCACCGATGACCGCATGGTGCGACGCGGTCACCGCCGCCCCGGCCTCGCGCGCCTTGCGGGCCAGGTCCTGGCCCGGTGCGCCTTGCGCCTGATCGAGCAGTTCGATGCTGTCGGCGACCGCCGTCTCGCGCTCGCGGTCGACCGCGCCGGCATAAGCGGCATTGCAATAGCTGAGCTTGAGAGTCTGATCGCGCAGCCAGACCGGGACCGGCAGGGTGTCGAGCAGCGCCTCGCGCAGCGAGCGCTCGGCCTCGGCCCGCTCGAAGCGGGTCACCTCTTCGCCGAGGTCCTGGAACCAGAGGAAGGCGGAACGGTCCTCTGCCCCGCCCGGTCCGTCGAAGCAGGCACCGGAAACCGAGACGGCGTCCGGGCCCTGCTTTGGCTTGAGGACCAGGCGAAAGCCCTCGCCCTCGCGCTCCAGGGTTTCGATCGCATCGGCCAGGGATTGTCGGTCGGAATCCGCGAAGAGCGCCAGGACGGCCTCCAGGCTGCCTGGCGCGGTGTCGCCCGCGGTCGCCGCCCCCAGATCGAGCCCGGCAACCAGGCCCGGGGAGGCGCCGGCGGCCTTGTCGGAGAGATCGAAGCTGCCCAGCGTCGCCGCCGCGAATCGGGCCTCGACGAGGTCGGCGCGACGCCGGACCGCGGCGGTCTCTGCCTGAAGGCCTGCCAGACGGCGGCCGAGGTAGAGGCAGGCACCGGCGGCGACCAAAAGCGCGATCAGAGCAGTGGACAGCACGAACCAGATGCCTCTCGCCGTTACAGGCTGCCTTGTCGGCCCCGACGATCGATCGGGTCAAACCGCTGCAAGCACATTTGCTGAGGTGCCGCCAAGGTCGATTTACCTAGATGGCCGGAGAGTTCCTAAATTTTAGTTCCTTTGCCAGGTGCTCACAAGACGGACCGAACCAGGGCGGGCCTGGGCCGCCAAGGCCTCAATAGCGGTAGGCGTCGGACTTGAAGGGCCCCTCGACCGGCACTCCGATGTAGTCGGCCTGGGCCTGGCTCAGCTTGGTGAGCTTCGCGCCAACCTTTTCGAGGTGCAGCGCCGCAACCTTCTCATCGAGGTGACGCGGCAGGACGTAGACCTTCTTGTCGTACTTCTCCGGGTTGGCCCAGAGCTCGATCTGGGCCAGCACCTGGTTGGTGAAGGAGGCGCTCATCACGAAGCTGGGGTGCCCGGTCGCGCAGCCGAGGTTTACCAGGCGGCCCTCGGCCAGCAGGATCACCCGCTTGCCGTCCGGGAACTCGATCTCGTCGACCTGCGGCTTGATGTTGTGCCACTTCATGTTGCGCAGCGCCTCGACCTGGATCTCGTTGTCGAAGTGGCCGATGTTGCAAACGATCGCCCGGTCCTTCATGGCGCGCAGATGGTCGATGGTGATGACGTCGGCATTGCCGGTCGCCGAGACGAAGATGTCACCCTGGGGGGCCGCCTCGTCGAGGGTCACCACCTGGTAGCCGTCCATCGCCGCCTGCAGGGCGCAGATCGGATCGATCTCGGTGACTATGACCCGGGCGCCGGCGCCGGCCAGAGAGCGCACCGAGCCCTTGCCGACGTCGCCGTAACCGCAGACCACCGCGACCTTGCCGGCCATCATCACGTCGGTCGCCCGCCGGATACCGTCGACCAGCGATTCCCGGCAGCCGTAGATGTTGTCGAACTTCGACTTGGTGACCGAATCGTTCACATTGAAGGCCGGCACCGCCAGCTTGCCGACCTTGGCCATCTCGTAGAGGCGGTGGACGCCGGTGGTGGTCTCCTCCGAGACGCCCCGGACCTCGGCCAGCAGCTCGGGGTATTTCTCGTGCATGACCACGGTCAGGTCGCCGCCGTCATCGAGCAGCATGTTCGGCCGCCAGCCGTCGGGTCCCTCGATGGTCTGCTCGATGCACCACCAATACTCCTCTTCGGTCTCGCCCTTCCAAGCGAAGACCGGCACCCCGCTGGCGGCGATCGCCGCGGCCGCATGATCCTGGGTGGAGAAGATGTTGCAGGAGGACCAGCGGATCTCGGCGCCCAGGGCGCGCAAGGTCTCGATCAGGACGGCCGTCTGGATGGTCATATGGAGGCAGCCGGTGATCCGCGCGCCCGCGAGCGGCTGGGCTTTGCCGAACTCTTCGCGCAGGGCCATGAGGCCCGGCATCTCGGTCTCCGCAATCGCGATCTCTCGGCGGCCCCAGTCGGCGAGGTCGATATCGGCCACCTTGTAGTCGTCGAATTGCGCCATTTCTAAAATCTCCGTGTTCAGGATCGCCGGGAGCGGCAGAATCGCGGAGGGTGTAACAGCCGTCGGCGACGGCTACAAGCTTTCGGCGCCGGCAATGCTGGTCGCGCCCACCCCAGGGATTACTTGCGCTTCAATGGTTAACGTCGCAGTAAATACAAATAAATAAAACGCCAGACATATTTTCTATAGTTTGATGTGGCATTTTTGTGAGGCGCGTTACCTATTCTTAACATTTGAAGTTCAATATCCGCGTGTAGACAAACTACACCAAACCGCGCTGATCGCGCTTGTTTGTTCATTGGAGGAGACCCCTATGTTCAAGTCCCTGCATTCCTTCGCGAAGGACGAGTCCGGCGCGACGGCCATCGAATACGGCCTGATCGCCGCTCTGATCGCAGTTGCCGCCATTGGCGCCCTGACCTCCGTCGGCAGCTCGCTGAACACGCTGTTCACGGGCGTTGCTTCGAAGCTGGATTCCAGCTCCAGCTAAACGGCGGCCAATGGCCTAGCCAGACGCCCAGTCAAGCAGAGGGGAAAGCCTGAACACCTCAAGGAACGGAACACCGGGAGGACAGGAGTTCTCATAACCGTCACAGACGGCAAGAAGGCCGCCGAGCGCGGTGACTTGACTAAGGGCAAGACTGGTAATTTCGAGGGGCATTCCGGTAAACCGGAATGCCCCTCGGTCTTTTCGGCTTCGAACTCTCGGACGCTCGACCGTCTCGAGAAGAGCGGGATGATGTCGGGCTCATTCGCCCCGATTCGTCATGCCCTAGGACGACTCGCTGAAGTCATCCAGCAAGGCCGCGATCCGGCCGCTGTCGGTCTGGTCCATGATGACCTGGGCCCGGCGCGCCGCCGCCTGCATGTCGAGATTGCGAACCTGTTGCTTGACCCGCAGAAGCGAGGTCGCCGACATCGAAAGATCGCGCACGCCCAGCCCCAGGAGCAGTGGCGTGAAGCGCGGATCCCCCGCGATTTCGCCACAGACGCTGACCGGCAAGCGCGCCCGCAGGGCGGCCTCGACAGAGAATTGGATCAGCCGCAGCACCGCCGGATGGAGCGGATTGTAGAGGTGGGCGACGGACTCTTCGCCACGGTCGATCGCCAGGGTGTACATCGTCAGGTCGTTACTGCCGATGGCGAAGAAGTCGGCCACAGAGGCGAGGGCATCGGCAGCCAGGGCCGCGCCGGGCACCTCGATCATGACGCCGAGCGGCGGCAGCGGATCAGCGATCTTCACCCCTTTTCGCTTCAGGCGGCGGGCGGTCGCGGTCAGGACTTTGCGGACCTCCAGGACCTCGGCCACGGTCGAGATCATCGGCAGGAGAATCCGGATCGAGCCTTCGACCCCCGCGCGGAGCATGGCTGCCAGCTGGGTCTCCAATAGCTCGGGTTCCTTGAGCGAGAGCCGGATCGCCCGCAGTCCGAGCGCCGGGTTGGCGGTGCCGTAGAAACCCGGCCGCAGGGAGGGCGCCAGCTTGTCGCCACCGACGTCAAGCGTTCGGACCGTGACCGGCCGGCTGCCCATGGCGCGGACGATCTCAAGCAGCGCCGCAGTCTGCTCCTCCTCGTCGGGCAAAGTGTCCCGGTTCATGTAGAGGAACTCGGTCCGCAGGAGGCCGATCCCTTCGGCCCCCGAGGAGCGTGCCTGGGACACCTCGCGCGGCAGCTCCAGATTGGCCTGCAGCGCCACGGTCACTCCGTCGCGGGTGACCGCGGGCCGCGTCCTCAAGCGGACCAGGGCCCGCGCTTCGCGCTGCATCGCCTCCTGGCGGCGGCGGTACTCGGCGAGGCGCTTGGCGGTCGGCCGCAGGATAACCAGGCCGTCCGAGCCGTCGACGATCACCGGCTCACCCGGGACCACGCCCTCCAGCAGCCCGGAGACCCCGAGCACGGCCGGCAGGCCCAGGGAGCGTGCCATGATCGCGGTGTGGCTCTCTGCGCCGCCGAGCACACTGGCGAAGCCGCCGACCAGCCGCGGGTCCATCAGCGCCGTGTCCGCCGGGGTGATCTCTTCGGCCAAAATCACGGATCCGGCGGGAACCGCCTTGAAGCCCTGGTAGGGCCGGTCCGAGAGGCTGCGCACCAGGCGCAGACCGACCTCGCGGATCTCCTCCGCCCGCGCCGCCAGATAGGGGTCGTTCATGCCCTCGAAGTTGGCGGCGATCTCGGCGATCTCCGCCATCACGGCCGCCTCGGCGTTGATCCGCCCTTCCTGGATGCGGCGGATCACGCCCTTGGTCAGACGGGCCGAGGACAGCATCTGCTCGTGGGC
>JASJAL010000088.1 GCA_030067055.1 Kiloniellales bacterium
GGGCGAGTGGTACAACCACATGCCGCCGCGGACCACCGGGCCCAACGGCCGGGCCTGCGACGAGTGCCACAACCAGCCGTTCAGCGACGGTGCCGGCAGCGCAGCCCTTGCGGTCCACCGTAGCCCCCTGCGGGAGGAATCGCCCGGGGCCTTCATCCGTCGCGACGCTCCGCACCTCTTCGGGCTGGGCGCGCTGCAGCGCTTGGCCGAGGAGATGACCCGCGATCTGCTGGTCGAGCGTCTCCTCGCCGGCGTCGAGGCCTGCAAGCTCGGGAAGCCGGTGACCAAGCCGCTGCTGGCAAAGGGCGTCTCCTTCGGGGAGATCGTCGCCAATCCGAAGGGGGCGAAGTCCTGCCAGGTCGAATTCGACACCACCCGGGTCAAGGGCGTGGAGCCCGATCTCGTGATCCGGCCCCTGCAGTGGAAGGGCAACTTCGTGTCGGTCCGAGACTTCAGCCGCGACGCCGCCCACAACGAGCTCGGCATGCAGCCCGTGGAGACGACCGGCGATGGCGTGGACGGCGATTTCGACGGCATCGTCGACGAGCTGACGGTTGGCGACCTGACGGCCCTGGTCCTCTATACCGCCGCGCAGCCGCGACCCACGACCAAGCTCGAGCTGGCGTCGCTGGGCGTGATCGAGCCCTTGGAGGCGCAGGAGAAGAAGGCGATCGCAGCGGGCCGGCGTGCCTTCGAAAAGGCCGGCTGCACCTCATGCCATCGCCCGGAGCTCAAGATTGAAGACCCCATATTCTCGGAGCCGAGTCAGCACCTGGCATACCGGGACAAGGTCTTTCCCGCTGGCCAGGATCCCTTGGCCCTCGGGGTGGACCCGAAGCATCCGGTTTCCTTCGACCTGACGGCGGACCAGCCGGACAACATCATCAAGGACGAGGACGGGCGGGTCACCTTCCACCTCGGGGCCTTTCGCCGCGACCAGGATGGCCTTGCGATCGTTGAGCTATTCGGTGACCTAAAGCATCACGATATGGGGCCGGAGCTGGCCGAGAACGTCGACGAGGTCGGGACCGGCGCTTCGGTCTTTCTGACCACGGAGCTCTGGGGGGTCGGCTCGACGGCGCCCTATCTGCACGACGGCAGGGCGACCACCCTGACCGAGGCCATCCTCTACCACGGCGGCGAGGCCGCCGAGTCGCGTGCGGCCTTCAAGGCGCTGCCCGTGCTCGAGCAGAAGAACCTGATCGCTTTCCTCAACAATCTCGTGCTCTTCAAGTTCGAGGAGGAGGAAGACGAGGAAGACGCGGAAAGCTGAAGCACCGGACCCGGGGATCGAGGCTCAAGGCTTCGATCCCCGCGGATTGCCCTGCCTTCGACGCCACGGGCTGCTTGCCTCTGACCTTCGCCGTCCGACTAAGGTTAGGGTAGTCGCAGCGTGGCTCCGACGCGAATCCTGTCCGGGCTCTCCAAGCGATCCTTGTTCGCCTCGTAGATCTTCACATAGGCCAGGGCGTCGCCGTAGTAGCGCCAGGCAATGGCGCCGAGGGTATCGCCGTTCACGACGACGACCGAAGACGGCCTGGCCTTGGGACTCGGCCTGATCTTTGCCGGCACCGGCTTCGCCGCCGTCTGCGGGCGGCTGTCGATTTTCTTGGCTGCGGCGGTCCTGGCCGGCCCCGCGGTGGTCGCGGCCTCGCCTCTCAGGGCCGCGAGGTAGCCGGCATCCGCATCCGCCTCGGCCGGATCCAGGGAGCGGCCGACGACGCTGCGCACAAGCATGGTGCTATCCAGGTTGCCGTCCGCAGCGAGTAGCGCGACCGGGACCTCGGAGCCGGAGGTCGCGACCGCTTCCTCGATGAGCTTCAGGACGTACTCTTCAGGCTCGCCCCGCTTGTCGGCATGCTTAACGATCTCGCGAATCGCGTTCCTCAGGTTCTCGGCGGCATCCTCGGCGTCGCGCGCAGAGGCCGGCGCGTTGGGATCCGTCGCGCGGTCGAGGTCTCGAATCGCGTCGACCACATTCGCGGTGAGGATCTCCTCCTGATCCTTCGGCTTGCCGAAGTTCCGAACCGCCTTGACGGCGTCGCTGGTCATGGCACGGAAGGCTTCATCCTCCCCGGCGGCCTTGGACGACTCCGCCTGCGCAAGCTGGGGCAAGCCTGGCGTCATTCGCCGCACCCCGGGATCGGACGCGCGATCCGTCCGGGCGGTCGCGGCGGAGGTGTCCTCCCGGTCGGTGGGCCTGGAAGAATCCCGGCTGAAGGATGCGCCGACGGCCGTCGATATCACGGCCAGCCCGGCAACGAGGACGATGGCAGGTCGTAGCGCCACCATTTGCCTACCTCCTGGAGCTATTAGAGTTTCGGGTTCTCTTTGTGGGGTGTCGCCGGCGGCTACTGTCGGCCGGCGGTCGCCGGACCGGGTGGAATGCTCGTCGACAGACCCAGCATCGACCAGTTCTGCATCCCGCCGCGATAGTAGTAGAGCTTCTCCGGCGGGTAACCGATCTCCAGCAGCCCGGCGATGGCCCGTGGCGACTGGTCGCACCAGGGCCCGTTGCAGAACATCAACAGATCCTTTGCGTCGTCGAAGGCCCAGTCGCCTTCATCGGCGCGCTCGGCGCCCAGGACCAGGAGCAGGTCGTCGAGATAGGGGTTCTTGGAGGAGAACAGCGTGAAGGGGATGTTCACGGAGCCCGGAATCGTTCCCTTGTGGTGCCACTCCGGAATCCGGGCGTCGACCAGCAGGCCGCTTCCCTTGCTGACCTTCTTCTTCAGGAAATCCATGATCTCGAGCTCGCCGACGGTCTCGACGCCCTCGGCCGCCTTCATCGGGTGGATGCAGAACGGCGGGCAGGACCTGGAGGTCTTGGCGAAGGTGCCGGAGATCGCGTTCTCCTTGTCCTGAATGCGCTCGATCACGAAGCTGTCCGCACCGATCTTGAACTCCACCCGAGGCGTGTCCGGGGCGATCCAGACATCTTCGGCCTGGGCGGCCGGCTGCAGGAGCATGACGGCGCCGACGATCGACGCCAGCCAGACGAAAGAATGGCGAGCTCGCGCGGTCAACATAGAGGAGGCCTCCGCTGCTGTTTTCTGGGGCGCCGTCTCTGTTTTTCCGGGCGCCTTGCTGGCTCTTGTCTGGGCGCCTTACTGGATCGGCTTGTTCTTCTCGAGTTCTCTCCAGGCCATGAAGCGCTGGAAGAGCTCGAGAATTTCCTTGTCGCTCGCCTCGCCCTGGCCCCCGCTCGATCTCATGTAGTTGACGAAGGCCTGGAACTCGGCGTTCTGGCGCAGGCTGTCGACGGCTGCAGCCTCTTCGCGGCGGCGTCGATCAGCGGCCGCCGCGGCCTCAGCGGCCGCCGCGGCCTCAGCGGCAGCCGCGGCCTTGGCGGCCGCCGCGGCTTCGATCCGGCGCCGTTCCTCCTGCTTGGCGACGATCCAAGCCGCCGCCGGCTCGAAGCGCTCCCAGCCGGGGGTGACTTTCGACCCGGGATTGAAGTTCCGCCAGCGCGGGTGGAAGGGCGGCTCGTGCATGGACTCGACGTTGTCGAACAGGGAGGTCATGAATTTCGCGACGTTCCGGTAGCGCGGATTGTCCGACTTCCAGTTGTAGACCGCCATGATGGTCCCGAACTCCAAGGTGCTCACTTCCTGTCCCGGCGCGATCAGGTTGGGGTAATGCTCCGCGGTGAAGGTCGTCGGCTCGTAGGTGTCCGCAAGGGCTGGGCCGAAGGGAAGCGGCACGAAGTGCAGGTTCTCCGAAGGTTTGATGCCTTTGACGAAATCCGAACCCCGGGCCGTCGAGTACATGATCGCCGCGATCTCGCCGCGCTCGATCCTTTCGATCGCCGGTCCCCAGTCGTCGTAGACCCTCTCGATCTTGATGCCCAGAAGATCGAAGGCCGTCAGCGCGCTGATGGTCGACCCGGCGAAGTCGTTCTTGCCGACCACCACTTTTTGGCCGGCCAGCTCGGCGACGCTCTGGATGCTGCGATGGGCGATCAGGTGAAAGTGTTCGTCGTAGAGCTTGGCCAGGAACCGCAGCCTGTTGCGAGCGTTCGGAAAGATCCCCTGCCGCTGCACGTAGGTGAGCGCGTCGGAGTGAAGAATGCCGATGTCGACGCCTTTGAGGTAAAGGATGTCCCGGATGTTCTCGACGGGACCCTCGCCCATCATCGGCAAAACCCTGAGCTGGCCCGGCCTGTTGGTCGCGGCGGCCATCTCGCCAGCGTAGCGCAGGTAGGAGCTGTTCACGTATTCCGCCCCGCCCGTGATGATCGTCACCCGACCGGCGTTGACCTTCTCCTGAATGGAGCCCTGGGCAAGGGCACTGCTCGCTTGCCAGCCCAACACGGCAACAAGGGCGGCAACGGCTGCTGTTCTCTGAATCATCTTTCCCCCTCTCGCTGGTCTCTCTGTCCTTCGCGCGACCGCGCGTGGCACGTCACGCCCACCCAACCGGATTTCCACCGCCCGATGGCTGAAGGGACTGCGAGATCCGGCCTTACCTTTGCGCGATCTTCGCTGGGGGACTTCCCGCGGATGGGCACTTAATCCTAAGGGGATAGCGTAATCACGATTCCCGTGTCGTCACTGTGTCAACTCAAATAGAGTTGTGGAAAAGTCATGTTGCCCTGTGGAACTCGGTTCAAAATTCCGTGAGCTCTCGCAGCTTTTACATGGCCTATCCCTCAAACGGGTTAGGACAAAAGATCTCTTTCTCCTGATGGTTTCTTAGACGGTCGCGGCGACAACCTGAGTATCTCGAGCCCTGCCGCGCGGCAATTTCTGTCTGCTGGCTTGGCCTTCGATAGACCCCGAAATTCGCCATGCCTGGTGATGCGGCCATAGGGGGCCGCTGTCCGCAGGTTCATGTCGGGCGGCGATCTATAGGACCGGGATAGGGACTCAGCCCTTCGCCGGCACCCTGTCCTTGGCCTGCGCTTGGCTATCGCTCCGCGACGGCCTTCGTCTGCCGGCCGTGTTCCGACGCAGCCTCGACACTTCGGCCCTCGCTGCCTTCGTCGAGGTGAAGAGGTCCAGCTCTACGGCCTCGTCGTCCGCCGCCGACGAGAGCGACAGGTCCGAATAGTCATGGCGCCGCGGATCACGCTCGATCTGTCGGCGAAGCCGGTTCAGGCACCAGGCGACCCACGCGGCCTGCGTATACTTGGCCGCGAAGTCGACGGCGTAGCGCCGATAGAACGTCAGCCGGCTCTCGACCGGAAGCCCAGGACGCCGGTCCCGCCGGTACTTGCGGCGTAGGATACCGCCTTCCAATGGGTGAACCTTCTCGAGGAAGATCAGGCCGTAGAACCACAGCAGATCGGCGAGGATCCAGGTCAGGTTGATGTCGCGGGCAGCGGCGCGACGCATCACCGTCTCCATGTGCGCCGGCGTGTAGTAGGTCTCCCAGGCCAGGCGATTGGCGCGCTGCCACTCGGCCGCGCTCATCCGCGGATGCCGCATGGTGGCATGGTTGAGGTCGTAGCTGTTGAGGTCGGGTTCCATCCATTCGCCCATGGCCGCCAGATCGCGATGATCGGCAGATCCCGGCAGCGGGGTCAGGTTGAAGAACTCGACCAGATCGAGCGGTAGCTCGCGCTGGATGATCTCGATGTCGCGGACGATGGTCTCGGCGTTGTCGCCGGGGAAACCGAGGATATAGCCGGCATAGGTCCGGGCGCCGACATCCTTCCAAGCCTGGAGCATCGCACGGTATTCGGTGATCCGGTTTTGCCGCTTGGAGACCCCGACCAGGCTTTCGGGATTGATGTTCTCCAGGCCGATGAAGACGCGGTCGATGCCGGCGCGCCCGGCCTTCTCGATGAAGTTCGGGATCTTGTGGCACAGCGTATCGACCTGGACTAGGAAGCCGATCGGAAGCCCTTCTCCCTCGCGCAGCTCGATGAGGCGATCGAAGATCGCCTCCCAGTTCCTGTTGCGC
Organism: Kiloniellales bacterium; assembly: GCA_030067055.1. Next base: position 5,908 of record JASJAL010000088.1, read on the forward strand.
GCTAAGTTGTCGTCGGTGATGAAGAAACGGTTCACACCCTGGGCCAGGTTCTCCCGCACGATCTCCTCGACGGCGTCGGCGTCGCGGAACCGCGACTTGCGGCCCTGGACGTTGATGATGGTGCAGAAGGAGCACTGGAAAGGGCAGCCACGCCCGGCATCGAAGCTCGACTGAGCGCCGATGGTGCGCCGGACGCGCGCATAAGGCAGGAAGGGCAGAGCCGCATCCTGCAAGTCGGGCACCGCCGCCAGGTGGTTGTAGACCGGCTTGAGGGCGCCGCGATCGGCATCGCGTAGCACTTCTGCAAGCCGCCCTTCCTCGGCTTCTCCCGCGAACAGGGAGATGCCCAGCTCCTGCGCCTCGCGCAGCTCGGGCGGGAGCTCGGGCAGCATCGCCAGACAACCGGACACGTGGAACCCGCCGATGCAGACTTGGACGCCGGCCGCGCGCAAGGGACGCGCGATGTCCATGGCACGCGGGAACTGGTTCGACTGCACGCCGACGAGGGCGACCAGACCGCGTCCGCCACGCTGTCGTATCTGCCGGGCGATCTTCTTCGGCTTGATGCGGGCGTTGGTCTCGTCGAGGGCTGACAGCTCCAAGTCGACATCGTCACCCAGCACTCTTCGCGCGCGGCAATCGACTGCCAGACCATAGAGCGCGGCCAGCGAATTTGAGGGGATCCAAGAGCGGAGCCATTGAATGACGTAGCCGTCGTCGTCGTAGTGCGACGGCTTGATCATCACCAGGCGGAATGCCTTGCGTTTCTTACGCCGAAATCCGGCCATTGCTGCACCCTTGGTCGTTATCAAGCTCACGTGTCGGCACAGGGCTGTCCGCTGGTGACGGAGAGCACCTAGGCCTGCTTGTGGCGGTGCGCATTCCAGAGCCTATCGGTGTTGTAGACCCGAGACCCTCTCTTCCCTCACGCTGCGAGGCCGTGGAGGCCCACGACCGCTACCGTGCGAAAGGAATTCGTGCTGTCCGGGACTTCGAGCAAAGCATCGGTCCCGGGTTCTCCCCGTCCAGCGGAATGGGTTTGGAAGTGGATTTTGGCACACTCGTTCAGGCTCGCAAGGGCTTTGCGGCCTCGCCCGAGCGTGCAGCGATATCGGCCCTCGAAAACCTGCGCAATCGGCAACGCTTCCGGAGCGGCGCCCTCCGCCTCGACGACGAGGATCTACGGCTTTGGCGGTGCGTAGTTCTCCCGCAGGTAGTCTTCCCGGAACCCGGCTCTCAGGATGTTCTTGTAGGAGTGCTGAGGGTCGCCGGGCACGTCTTCGCCGGTGCAGGTGAAGAGGCGGCGACAGCCCAGGTCGAGGGCGTGCTGCACGCGCCGCGCCAGCAAGGCGCTCTGACTGCCCCGGCGGCGGTGCGCCGGCGCCGTCGCCCCGAAGTCGAACCAGGCGAGCCCGTCCTCGATGAAGACGGTTCCGGCACCGGCCGGCGCGTCGCCGTCGAAGCTCATGAAGACGTGCCAGCCGGGCCGCCCGGGGAGCTGCGCCAGCCAAGGCACGGCCTCGTCCCCCAGGTCGAAGGCGTCGCAGACGATCCTGCCGAAGGCCGCCCCGTGCTCGGGGCCGATCTGCTCGATCCCGAGGTCGGTCTCGATTATCGGCGCGGCCTCCCGGCCGCGGCCGAACTTCTGCCAGCCGCGCACCTTCTGCAGGCCCGCGGAGACGAGCCAGTCGACCAGCTGGGTGGGCTGGGCCGCCGGGTGCCGTTGCACAAAGTAGCGCCCGATCCCGGCCCCACGGTAGGCGGCCACGAGCTCGCGGACGCTTTTCTCGGACTCGGGCGCCGACAGCCCTAGGCCGATCGTCCGGTTGATGACGATGGCGGAGGACGGCAAGCCGCCGGCGATCGACACCAGCGCCGAGCCAATCGACAGGGCCCGAAGCTTCAAGTCCTCGACGAGCTGCGGCGTGGCGGCGGCCTGGAGATCGGCAAGCGCCGCACGCTCGAGAGCCTCGGCTTCGAATTCCACGAAAACCTCCAGCTGCGAAGTTAGGTCTTGCAGCGCAGTCTAGCCTGGAAACGAGGCCG
>JASJAL010000089.1 GCA_030067055.1 Kiloniellales bacterium
CTGGCCCGAGGTCGCCGGCGTCGGCAAGACCGAGGAGCAGCTCAAGGAGGACGGCGTCGACTACCGGGTCGGCAAGTTCCCCTTCACCGCCAACAGCCGCGGCCGGGCCAACGCCGAGACCGACGGCGTGGTCAAGATCCTGGCCGACAAGCGCAGCGACAAGGTCCTAGGCGTCCACATCCTGGGCCCGCTGGCCGGCGACATCCTGCAGGAGGCGGTGGTGGCGATGGAGTTCGGCGCCTCGGCCGAGGACATCGCGCGCAGCTACCATTCTCACCCCTCCATGAGCGAGGCGGTGAAGGAGGCTGCGATGGCCGTCCACGGCCGGCCGATCCACATCTGACCGGGCCGGCCGGGCGTCCCGGCATGTGAGGGCGGCGCGTGAGCGGGGGGCGGCAGCGATGGCAGGCCTCGGGCACGACCCTGGTCGCCGTGCTCTGCCTGGCCGAAGTCCTCAACATGCTGGGCAACGCCACCTTTCCGGCCCTGATCCCGGTCTTTCAGCGCGAGTGGGGCCTGTCCAACACCGGCGCCGGCTGGGTCAGCGGCGTCTACTATGCCGGCTACGTCGCGGCGGTGCCGCTGCTGGTCAGCCTGACCGACCGCCGCGACGCCCGGCTGATCTACGTCCTGTCCTCGGGTCTCGGCGCCCTCGGCGCCTTGGGCTTCGCGCTCTTCGCCGTCGACGCGGTTAGCGCCGCGCTCTGGCGGGTGCTCGGTGGGATCGGCCTGGCGGGCACCTACATGGTCGGGCTCAAGATCCTCGCCGACCGCGTCGAGGGGCCGAACCAGAGCCGCGCGGTCGCCTTCTACACCGCCCACTTCAACGTCGGGGTCACGGTCTCGGTCCTGGCCGCCGGCGAGATCGCCGCCCTGGCTGACTGGACCTGGGCCTTCGGTCTGGCCGCGCTCGGCAACCTCGCCGCCGCCCTGCTGATCCTGGTCTTTGTCGCCGACGGCCGGAGGCCCGCGGGGCCGGCCGAGGGCGGCTCGGCCCTGGACATCCGCCCGGTGTTCCGCAACCGCAAGGCCCTGGGCTATATCCTGGCCTACAGCGTGCACATCTGGGAGCTCTTCGGCTTCCGGACCTGGCTGGTCGCCTTCCTGGCCTTCGTCGCCGGCCTGCAGGGCGCCGATCTCTTCGGCCTCAGGCCGACCCAGCTGGCCACGATCCTGCTGCTGCTGCACCTGCCGGCCGCGATTCTCGGCAACGAGGCCGCCCTGCGCTTCGGCCGGCGCCGCGCGATCACCGCGACCATGCTGCTCTCCGCCGTCCTGGCCTGCACCCTGGGGTTTCTGGCGCCGGTGGCGCCCTGGTTCCTGATCCTGGTCTGCGCGGTCTACAGCTTCCTTGTGATCGCGGACTCCGCGGCGATCACCGCCGGCGCCGTGGCCGCGGCCGAGCCGGCCCGGCGCGGTGCGACCATGGCGGTCCACACCATGCTCGGCTTCGGTGCCGGCGTGCTCGGGCCCCTGGCCTTCGGCGCGGTCCTCGACCTGGCCGGCGGCGGCGCCGAGGTCGTGGCCTGGGGCCTGGCCTTCGCCGCCATGGGTCTGGTCGCGGCGCTGGGGCCGGTCTTCCTGGCCCGCTTCAGCGGGGAGGGGTCGAACGGGAGCGTCCGAGGATGAGCGCCCGCCGCCTGACCCTGATCTTCTGCCTGGCCGAGATCTGCAGCATGACCGGCTTTGCGACCTTCGCCGCCCTGCTGCCGGGCTTCGTCGCGGAATGGTCGCTCAGCGGCACCCAGGCCGGCTGGATCAACGGCATCTTCTTCGCCGGTTATGTCGCCGCGGTGCCGTTCCTGGTCAGCCTGACCGATCGCCGCGACCCGCGCCACGTCTACCTCGCGGCGGCCGCGATCACCGTGGTCTCCTCCCTCGGCTTCGCGCTCTTCGCCGACGGCTTCTGGCCGGCGCTGATCTTCCGGGCGCTGGCCGGCGTCGGGCTGGCCGGGACCTACATGCCCGGTTTGAAGTCGCTCACCGATCATCTGCCGGCGAAGGCCCGGGGGCGCAGCCTGGCCTTCTACACCGCGACCTTCTCGATCGGCACCAGCCTGTCCTTCCTGCTCGCCGGCGCCCTGGCCGCGCGCTGGGGCTGGGCCTGGGCCTTCGGGCTCGCGGCCCTGGGCCCGGCGATCGCCTTCCTGCTGATCTGGCGCGGCGTGCCGCCGGCGGCCGAGGAGCACCTGCCGCCGGTCGAGCACCACGTCCTCGACTTCCGCCCGGTCCTGGCCAACGCCCGCGCCATGGCCTACGTCCTGGCCTACACCCTGCACAACTGGGAGCTCTTCGCCCTGCGCTCCTGGATCGTCGGTTTTCTCGTTTTTGCCCAGGCCCAGCAGGCCGGCGATGCCTTCGGCGTCGGCTGGAGCGCGACCGTCCTCGCCGCGGTGTTGAACCTTCTGGCCCTGCCGGCCAGCGTCCTGGGCAACGAGGTCGCCGAGCGTTTCGGCCGGCGCCGGGTCGTAATCGCGGTGATGCTGCTCTCGGCCCTGACCGGCGGCCTTTTCGGTTTTTCCGCGGCCTGGCCCTTCCTGGTCGTGCTCGCGATCGCGGTGCTCTACGGCCTGACCGTGCCCGCGGATTCCGCCGCGATCACCACCGGCGCGGTGGCGGCGGCCCGGCCCGGACAGCGCGGCCAGACCATGGCCGTGCACTCGACCATCGGCTTCCTCGGCGGCTTCGCCGGACCGCTGGTCTTCGGCGTGGTGCTCGACCTCGGCGGCGGCGACGGGACGCTGCTAGGCTGGGGTCTGGCCTTCGCCTCCTCCGGACTGGCCGTCGCCCTGGGCCCGCTGGCCCTGCTCTGGCTCGACCGCCCGCCGCCGCGCCGCGGCGAGGGCCCCGAGGCGGCCCGCTGAACGCCTGGGGCCCGTGCCACGGCGGTGCTGTCATGCGGGCAGGAGCCTGAATCAATCTCACACACATGAACTTTTTGTGACGAGAATATTCCCGTCATTGCAACCAATCAGGGATCGATGTTAGCATTAATACTCTCATAATAGGAGAAAAGTATTACTACTTATACTCTATTTGAGACGTGTGATGACGCGTGGCGGCCCGCCGGTCGATTGGGCCGGGCGCCCCTTCCGATGTGCAGACAGGGGCCGTCGACGCCTTCTCAGCTTGGCCCGGAAAGACCAACGCGGGCAAAGCTCCGAACCTGCAATTTGGTTCTTTTTCCAGCGGGCTTTGCTGACCGCGCCGGGTCGGCTGTGTTCCAAGCGTCTTCGGAAGACGTTGTTCCGGACGGTGCCTTGCACAGTGCGATCTTTGGCGGCAGCCACCTTACGCACGACGATCTCGGCGACGACGGGGCTCTCGCCGACGACTGAATGCCCCGACTAGCCGGAGCTTCCCGGTGGGTGGCGCCTCAAGCGCCACCTTTTCTTTTTGCTGGCAAACCGCTGTGTCGAGTCAGGGCGCCGCGCCCGCCGCCTCCCGCTCGGTCTTCTTCAGGCGTTCGCTGGCGCTCTTCAGTTGGCCGCAGGCGGCCATGATGTCCTGGCCGCGGGGCCGGCGGATCGGCGCGGCCAGGCCGCCGGCCAGGAGGATCCGGGCGAAGGCCTCGACGGTCTCGGGGGCCGAGCATTCGAAGGGCGCGCCGGGCCAGGGGTTGAAGGGGATCAGGTTGACCTTGGCCGGAATGTCCTTCAGCAGGCGGATCATCTCCCGCGCCTCGGCCGGGCTGTCGTTGACGCCCTTCAGCATGACGTATTCGAAGGTGATGCGCCGGGCGTTGTGGACGCCGGGATAGGCGCGGCAAGCGGCCAGCAGGTCCTTCAGCGGGTACTTGCGGTTCAGGGGCACGATGCGGTCGCGGACCTCGTCCGTCACCGCGTGCAGGGAGACCGCCAGGTTGACCCCCAGCTCCTCGCCGCAGCGCGCCATCATCGGCACCACGCCGGCGGTCGACAGGGTGATCCGGCGCTTGGAGATCGCCAGGCCCTCGTGGTCCATGACGATCTTCAGAGCCTTGGCGATGTTGTCGTAGTTATAGAGCGGCTCGCCCATGCCCATCATGACGATGTTGGTGAGCTGCCGGTCCTCGTGCGGCGAGGGCCATTCGCCGAAGTGGTCGCGGGCCAGCATGACCTGGCCCAGGATCTCGGCCGCCGAGAGGTTGCGCACCAGGCGCTGGGTCCCGGTGTGGCAGAAGCGGCAGGTCAGGGTGCAGCCGACCTGGGAGGAGACGCAGAGCGTGCCGCGCTCGGCCTCCGGAATGTGGACGCACTCGACCTCCTGGCCGTCGTCCAGGCGCAGCAGCCACTTGCGGGTCCCGTCGCGGGAGTCCTGGGCGACCGCGACCTCGGGCCGGGCCACCCGGTAGCGCTCCGCCAGGCGGGCGCGGAAGGCCTTGCTGAGGCTGGTCATGGCCGCAAAGTCGGTCGCGCCGCGGGCGTAGATCCAGTGCCAGAGCTGCTTGGCCCGGAAGGCCGGCTCGCCCAGGGCCGCGATCTCGGCGGCCAGCTCCTCGCGGCTCAGGCCGACGAGGTTCCGCGGTGCGTCGCCGCCCTCGGGGGCGGGCGCGAAGACCTGGGCATGCTGGGATCCGCTCATGCCCAGTAGATAGCCCGATTGGCCGCCGCGCAGCAAGGCGGCGGCAGGACCGCCGGCGGCTACTGGGCCTTGGGCACCTCGTCCAGGTACCACTCGCGCATCAGCTCGGGCACCTGGTCCTCCAGGAGCTTCTTCTGCTCCGCCGGATCGTGGGCGAAGCCAGCGAGATGGGCGAGCTCGTCACCGGTCAGTTGGATCTGATAGCCCAGGTCCATCTCCTGCAGCTCGATCATCGCCGGGGCGCCGCGCCACATCCGCGCCGCGAAGTCGGTCAGGTTGACACTCGGCTCGGCGGAATCCGAATCCAGGGCCGGGGCCGCCTTGCCGCCGACCCCGTTGACCGCGTGGCAGTAGACGCAGCCCTTGGTGATGAAGAGCTGCCGGCCGCGCTCGGAATCGACCGCGGGCAGGATCAGCTTCAGACCGGGGCTCTGGCCGTTCTTGTCCTGGGCGGCGGCGGGAAGCGGCGTCAGGATGACGGCGGCCAGGGCCGCGGCAACGGCGGCAGTGAGGCGAAACGGCATGGGGCGAGGACCTCGCGCTGTGGAGGGGAAACTTGGTCGGATCAGAGCGCTTCGGCGACCCGGGCTCATTGATCTCGATCAAGCTCCGGAGCGGGCGGGCGACGGCCGCCGCCCGGCGTCACCGGCGGCCCGGCGTCAACGACCGCAGGCCTTGTTGATCGACGTGTAGGCCCGGGTGAAGCCGATCAAGGAATAGGTGTCCTTGGTGTCGGTGCCGCGGCTCGAGGTGCCCTGCACGACCATGGTCTTGCCCTTGATCATGGCCTGGACCAGCCGCTTGTCCTCGTCCTCGGTGGCCGCCCAGGCGGTGTCCTTGTGGGTGAAGAGGTCGAAAACGTTGGCGTCGACCTTGACCTTGACCTGGCTTTCGCTGCGGTAGTCGTAGCCCGCGACGACGTTCACCACATCGATCGACTTCTCCGACGGGCGATGAGTCACCATCAGGTAGATCTCGCCGCGCTTGGAGTACTTGCCTTCGTCCTTCTTGGGCTCGCTGACCATGTAGCAGACCGGACTGCCGTTCTCCTGGAAGGAATAGGCACGCCAGTCGCCGGCGCCCTCCAGGCGCTTGATGTCCTGGGCCTGGGCGGCACCGGCCGCCAGGAGGAGAAAGGGTAGCGTCAATCGCAGCGAAGTACGCAACACCGGCATCGTGTTCCTCGAACTCTTACGTGGACGTGAAACCAACAACTCGATCCTCACTGGCTCGTGGCCGCCAAGGAAAATAATCAGCGCGCCTGTCCTGCCGCTTTGCGGCGTCGCAGGACCGGAGCACCGTGGACATGGCTGGGCAAAGGCTCTGGACTGCCCCTTGCCGTCACGGGTCGCCTGGCGAAGCGGCCTTGGCTCAGCAAGCGGTCGTACATGACAATCGCGCCAGCGACGCCCACGTTGACGCAGAACTTTGTCGGGATTTTGACAAGGTTGTCGCAGGCCTCCGCGACCTCCGGGCTCAGGCTGCCCCGCTCCGGCCCCAGGATATATGCGGCCGCGGTGGGGTGATGGAAGGACGGCAGCTCGACCGCGTCCTCGGTCAGCTCGACCCCGACCATCCGGCAGCCGCGCGGCAGCACCAGCTCGGCGACCGAATCGAAGTCGTAGAGTGGCAGGTGCTGGGCCGAATCGGCGGTGTCCGACAGCTTGACCTCCCGCGGGTTGAAGCCGGCGTCGATGGTGAAGAAGAAGCTGGCGCCGAAGGCATGGGCCGAGCGCAACAGGTTGCCCAGGTTCATGGGCTTGCTGATCCGATCGACTCCGATGCCGAAATAGCCCCGCATCTCCGTCCAGTCTCCTGGTGGCGCGTCTGTCAGGTGTTCTTGTGGGTCCGCGTCGGCGCGGCGTCAAGCCCCGGAGAACCCGCGGTCGGCGAATTGCCTGGGCGCGTCCCTCGCCCTAAACTGCCGGCTTCCCGACGACAGGACCGACGGATATGGAATCAAAGGATGCGGCGGTCACCTCCGCCGAGGCTGAGGTCAACCCGGTGCTGGTCGAGGCCACGCGCGGCGACATGGTCGAGAGCCGCCACCGCGCCTCGGTGGCGGTGGTCGACATCGAGGGCCGCGTGGTCGTTCAGGCCGGCGAGATCGAGCGCCTCGTCTATGCCCGCTCGGCAATCAAGCCGCTGCAGGCCCTGGCCCTGGTCGAAAGCGGCGCCGCCGAGGCCTTCGATCTCGGGCCGGCCGAGCTCGCCCTGGCTTGCGCTAGCCACAACGGCGAGCCGCGCCACGCCGAGACCGTCGGTGCCTGGCTAAAGCGGATCGGCTGCACGGCCGACGATCTGGAATGCGGCGCCCATCTGCCCTACCACCAGGGCGCCACGGAAGCCCTGCTGCGCAGCGGGGCGGCGCCGACCACCCTGCACAACAACTGTTCGGGCAAGCACGCCGGATTTCTCTCGGTGGCCCGCCATCTGGGCCATCCGACCGCGGGCTACATCCGCTACGACCACCCGGTCCAGCAACAGGTCCTGGGCATCCTCGAGACCATGACCGGCCTTGATCTCTCCGAGGTGCCGCGCGGGATCGATGGCTGCGGGATCCCGGTGCTCGGCATTCCGCTGGGCAACCTGGCCCTGGCCATGGCCCGCTTCGCGCAGCCCGACGACCAGCCCGAGGCGCGCCAGGCCGCCTGCCTCCGCCTGCAGCAGGCCCTGGCGGCGGAGCCCTTCATGATGGCCGGCAGCGGGCGCTTCTGCACCCGGGTGATCGAGGCCACGCAGGGCCGGGCCCTGGTCAAGACCGGGGCCGAAGGCGTCTACTGCGGCGCCCTGCCCGAGCTCGGCCTGGGATTTGCGCTCAAGGTCGACGACGGCGCCGGCCGGGCCGCCGAGGTCGTCTGCGGCCGGGTGCTGCGCCGCCTGGGCGTGATCGGCGAGGCCGAGACCGCCGCCCTGGCCGCCGTGTTCCAGCCGACCCTCTTCAACCGGGCGGGCCGGGCGGTGGGCGAGCTGCGGACCGCCGCCGACTGCCCCTTCTGAGCCAAGTCCCTCTTGAGCGAGAGAACCATGCGCGCCGTCGTCTGCCGCGAGCTGAGCGGCCCCCAGAGCCTGAACGTCGAGGAAGTCCCGGACCCGAAACCCGGGCCGGGCGAGGTCGCGATCGACGTGGCCGCCGCCGGGGTCAACTTCGCCGACACCCTGATGGTGACCGGCAAGTACCAGGAGAAGCCCGAGCTGCCCTTTACGCCCGGCCTCGAGTTGGCCGGCACGGTGACCGCCCTGGGCGCCGGCGTCTCCGGGGTCGCGCCGGGCGACCGGGTGATCGGTCTGGTCGACCGTGGCGCCTTCGCCGAGGTCGCGCTGGTCCGCGCCGATGAGGTCTA
>JASJAL010000090.1 GCA_030067055.1 Kiloniellales bacterium
GCGGTGCGGATCCAGCACACCCAGCCCGGCAAGGGCGGTGCCTACCTGCAAGTCGAGCTCAAGGACATCCGCGACGGCACCAAGCTGAACGAGCGCTTTCGCTCCTCGGAATCCGTGGAGCGCGTTCGCCTCGACCAGAAGCCCTATCAATACCTCTTCGCCGACGGCGAAATGCTGACCTTCATGGATAACGAGAGCTATGAGCAGATCAGCTTGAACCAGGATCTGGTCGGCGAGCCGATGCGCTTTTTGCAGGACGGCATGGAAGTCACCATCGAGTCCTATGAGGGCGAGGCGATCAGCGTCATGCTGCCCGACACGGTGGTGATGGAGATCACCGAGGCCGATCCCGTGGTCAAGGGCCAGACCGCCTCGTCGTCCTACAAGCCGGCGGTCCTGGAGAACGGCACCCGGACCATGGTTCCGCCCCACATCGAGGCCGGCACCCGGGTCGTGGTCAATACCGCGGACGGCTCCTACGTCGAGCGCGCGAAGGACTAGTCGCAACTCATGCCCAGGCGATCGGCGGTCATCAACGTCATGGTCCGCGCCGCCGATCGGGCGGCGCGCGGCCTCAAGCGGGACTTTGGCGAGATCGAGAATTTGCAGGTCTCCCGCAAGGGTCCGTCCGACTTCGTGTCCGCGGCGGACCTGCGCGCCGAGGAAACCCTGCGTCATGAACTCGCCAAGGCACGGCCCGGCTTCGGCTTCCTGATGGAGGAATCTGGAACTCGCCACGGCGATCCGGATGCCGAACAGCGCTGGATCGTCGACCCGCTGGATGGGACGACCAACTTCCTGCACGGTCTGCCCCACTTCGCCGTCTCCATCGGCTTGGAAGAGCGCGGCGAGATCACCGCCGGCGTGGTCTACGATCCAATCAAGGAAGAATTGTTCTGGGCCGAAAAGGGCATCGGGACCTATCTCGGCGATCAGCGGCTTCGGGTCTCGGGGCGCCGCAGTCTGAGCGACTGCCTGCTTGCCACCGGCATTCCCTTCCAGGGCCATGGCGATGCCGCCCGCTTCACCCGCGAGCTGGCCGGCGCCATGGCGGCGACCGCGGGAGTCCGGCGCTGGGGCACGGCATCACTCGACCTCGCCTACGTCGCCGCCGGGCGCTTCGATGGCTTCTGGGAGTGGGGCCTCTCGGCCTGGGATTTCGCGGCCGGCTGGCTGCTGGTGCGCGAGGCCGGCGGCTTCGTCACCGAGATGGACGGACGCAGCCTCACCCTGGACAGTGGCAGCCTGCTCGCGGCCAACGGCGAGCTTCATCCTGAGCTGATGAAGCTGCTCAAGGGCTGATACCGGGGGCGTCGCCAATGCTGGAGACGCCGGCTCGGACGCTGGGCCTTGCCGCCGGCCGCTTGGCCGGACTAGTTTGGAATTCAAGGATCTAAAGCGCCGGGAGCGCGGCCAGACCAGATGCCGAAGCTTGCAGGTCAGAGACCAAAGCTGCAACGGCCGGACCGGGCCGACAAAGAGAGCAAACTCGGCCCCGCCCGCGACCATTTCGCTGCTCGCCGCCCCTCCCGCCTCGCCGGCACGGCTCTGTCCCTGGCCTTGCTGATTGCTCCGGCAACATCGCCGTCGCTGGCCGAGAACGAGGACGAGACTTCGGCCGGCACTCCGGACGTCTACGTCAACACGGAACTGCTGGAACGCCTTGCGACAGAAGGACCCGCGGAGCCTCCGAGCGCTGCAGGACCGCCGCAGTCACTGTTGCAGACTCCGCCGGATTGGCAGTTGGAAAGCCGCCTCTACGTCGTGCCCCTTGACCAATCCGGCCCGGCCGAGCCTGCGCTGGCGCCGCCAGCTCCGAGCATTCTGACTTCCGAGCTCAAGGCCCTCGAGGGAGGGCGCGCGCAACCGCAGGTCCGCAAAGAGGCTCCGCCGGTCAAGCCTCGCGCGGCCCCGCCGCGCCCGGCAAAGACAGTGGTCGCACGAGACCCCGAGGTCGAAGCGACACCACCCGCCGCCGCAGAGTCCCAGGCGTCCCAAACGCCGTCGACAGCGCCGACAGAGCCACCTAGCAAGGCCGAGACACCCCCCACCGCGCCAACCCAAGTGACGGCCGAGCTACAAAGCGGCGGCGAAGAGGTGGCATCGGATACCCCAGTTCCGGAGGCCTCGCCGCCCGAGGTACAGGCCGCACCACGCGCGCCTCTGCCGACGGAGGCCCCCAGCGAGGTCGAGGCACCAGCCGCCGCCCCGCCCGAGATAACGGCCGAACTGCAAAGCCGCGGCGAAGAGGCGGGATCGGACAAAGCCGGTTCGCAGGTGCTGGCACCCGAACCACCGAAGGCCGCGCCGGCCGCTCCGCCGCCGCAGGCACCGGACGACATCGACATACCCGCAATCAAACCGCCTTCTACGGCGGCCGCCGCGCCGGACCCGGAACCTGAGCTCCCTGCCGCCGCGACCGGCTCTGACGCACCACCGCCGGCCGCCCAAATTCTGGACGAATTGGCCGAGGCAGCGGAGCGAGAGGCTCCAAAGTCCCGCAGGATCGTCGCGCCGCCGGTACCAGAACCGCCGCCGCCCCTGGCCCCCGACGCGGAGGCGTCTGCAGAGTCGGCAGCGACAGCCGAACTCGCGCCAGCGGCTCCGCCAGCCCCCAACCCCGAGGAGCGACTCGGGCCCGCTCCGGCATCCCCCACGACCGGAGGCACGGAACCGCAGCTCGCAGCTCGATCGCCGGCGCAGGCAGCGTTCGAGGGGCGTATCCTTTTCGAAGCCGGCTCGACGGAGCTGTCGCCGGAAGCGCGCGGCGTTCTTGAAGGCCTGGCCGAACGCCTGAAGGCCGCCGATGCGGAAGGCGTCGAGCTTCGCGCCTACGCGACCGGTAAGTACTCCCGGCGCTTGTCGCTGAATCGCGGTCTGGTCGCCCGAAGCTACTTGGAAAAGCTGGGCGTCGATTCCGACTCGGTCTTCCTGCGCCCCCTCGGCGACAAGTCCACCGACGGTCCTTCGGAACGCATCGACTTCGAGCTCTTAACACCCTAGATCAAGCTGCGGCTTCATAGCCAATTGAGCGCAGGCTCCGCGAAACGCCCCGACATCGAGACGCCACAGTTCTGCCTTACTGCGGCAGCAGGGTGAAATCTCTAACTTGAGGAATCAGGCTTGAAGCTGCATAAGGCCTTTCCTCGGCCCGAATCTGTTATTCTCTCGGTGGCGCCGAGTCGTCGGCCGCGTGCCCAGTATTTTGTCGTGCCGCTCCTCGTCGCCGGACGTCATCCCCCAGAGTCCTGGCGCCGAACGCATCTGGAAGCTGCCAAAGCCTGAAAAGACATGATCACTCGGCCCTACCGCTACCTGACACGAATGGCGATCTTTCTCCTGGTGGTGGCCGCCATTTGCGCGGTTCTCTATCCGCGGCTCCAGGAAGCCTTCTCCGCAAACGCCGTGCTCAACGGGGTGATCCTGGGTGTCCTGCTGTTCGGCATCGCATACAGCCTCCGGCAGGTCATTGCATTGAACCCGGAAGTAAACTGGCTGCAGCGCCTGATCCGCGAGAAGAGCGGAAGCCTGGTGATGCCAGGTGCGACCAGCGACGAGCGGCCGCCGAAACTGCTCGGCCCCATGGTGACCATGATGGGCGAGCGCACCGGGCGGATCCGACTCTCGGCGTTGTCGATGCGCTCGCTGCTCGACGGTATCCAGAGCCGGATCAGCGAGTCCCACGACATGTCTCGCTACCTGATCGGCCTGCTGATCTTCCTCGGGCTGCTGGGCACCTTCTGGGGACTGCTCGAGACCGTCGGCGCGGTCGGCGCCACCATCTCCGGCCTCAGCGGCGGAACCGGCGACGCCACGGCGATGTTCGACCAGTTGAAGCAGGGCCTGGAGACTCCCCTGTCCGGCATGGGCACGGCATTCAGCTCCTCGCTCTTCGGTCTGGCCGGATCGCTGATCCTCGGCTTCCTCGAGCTGCAGGCGGCCCAAGCCCACAACCGCTTCGTCAATGAGCTTGAGGAATGGCTGTCAGAGGTCACGCGCCTGACCGGCGGCGGCCCCCTGGCGGATGGCGATCAACCGGTTCCGGCCTTCATCCAGGCGCTGCTGGAGCAAACCGCCGATAGCCTGGATTCGCTGCAACGGACCATGGCCAAGTCCGAGGAAAGCCGGCTCAACATGGACCACAGCCTCGAGGTCCTAGCCGAGCGGCTCGGCACCCTCACCGACCAGCTGCGCAGCGAACAGTCGATCCTGACCCGGCTGGCCGAGAGTCAGGCGCAGTTGCGCCCGGTGCTATCGCAATTGGCCGAGGTCAACGGCACCCGGGTCGGCGGCTTGGACGATGCCAGCCGCGACCATCTGCGCAACCTGGACCATCACATGGGCCGACTGGTGCAGGAAGCGGCCAGCGGCCGTGACAAGGCGGTCGAAGAGATCCGCAGCGAAATCCGGCTTCTGGCTCGGACCATCGCGGCGCTGGCCGAGGAATCGGAGGTCCGCTAGCCGATGTTCGCGCTGGAACGCCGGGGCCGCCAGCGGTCGGTCAACATCTGGCCCGGCTTCGTCGACGCGCTCTCCACCCTGCTGCTGGTGGTGATCTTCGTCCTGATGGTCTTCATGATTGCGCAGTATTTCCTGTCGACCGCGCTCTCAGGCCGCGACGCCGCCTTGGAGCGGCTTCAGCGCCAGGTCGCCCAGTTGGGCGAGTTGCTGGCACTGGAGCGCGCCGAGAGCTTCCGGCTGCAGAGCGATTTCAACGAGGTTTCAGCGGAGCTCAACACCTCTCTGAACGCACGCGAGAGCCTCAGCAGCCAGCTCTCAAGCCTGACCGACGAGCGCGACCGCTTGAGCAGCCAGATCTCGGCCCTGGCCGAGGAGCGCGATAGCCTCTCTGCCCGGCTCGACGACGCGGTCTCATCGAGCAACCGGGTCAGCGGCGAGCTCGAAGACGCCTACAAGACCATCGAGGCCGACAAAGAGAAGATCGAGGCACAGCTGGCAGAGCTGGCGATCCTCAAGAGCCTGCGCGACGACCTACGCGCGCAGCTGGCCGCCTCCCAGGACAGCCTGTCCTCGGCGGAGGAAGACCAGAAGAGGCTGGCCGGACAGCTGTCCGAGCAGGAGACCCTGACCGAGGAGGCCCAGGTGGCGGCCGAGCTGCTCAACCGGCAGATCCTGGCATTGCGCCAGCAGCTGGCCCAGCTCAGCGAGGCGCTGGACCTGACCGAGGCCAAGAACAAGGAGCAGGAGGTCCAGATCGCCGACCTCGGACGCCGGCTCAACGTGGCCCTGGCGACCAAGGTCCAGGAACTGGCCCGCTACCGTTCCGAGTTCTTCGGCCGCCTGCGCCAGGTGCTGGGCGAGCGCCCGGACATCCAGGTCGTCGGCGACCGCTTCGTCTTCCAGTCCGAGATCTTGTTCGAATCCGGCTCCGCCGCCCTCGGCTCGGGCGGCCGGGTCCAGATGTCGCGGCTGGCCAACACCCTGAACGAGATCTCACGGGACATACCCGATGAGATAGACTGGGTGCTCCGGGTCGACGGCCACACCGACCGGCGGCCGATCGCGACCGCCGAGTTCCCTTCCAACTGGGAGCTTTCGACCGCCCGCGCGATCTCCGTCGTGCGCTTCCTGATCGACGAGGGAGTCCCGGCCCGGCGCCTGGCCGCGACCGGCTTCGGCGAGTTCCAGCCCATCGACTCCGGCCGCGACGAGGTCGCCCTCCGTCGCAATCGCCGCATCGAGCTCAAGTTCACCCAGCGCTAGCCCGTCGCCGCCTCGCTTTGGTCCCTATCGCCGCGGAGTAGTTTGGCGTCCTCGAACTGCAGGGCGGCCAGGCGGGCGTAGAGGCCGTCACGGCGGACCAGTTCGGCATGGCGGCCGCTCTCGACGATCCGGCCCTGGTCGAGGACTAGGATCCGGTCGGCTTTGAGCACCGTCGCCAGACGGTGAGCGATCACCAAGGTCGTGCGGTTCGCCATCAGCTGGTCCAACGCCTGCTGCACGTTGCGCTCGCTTTCGGCGTCCAGGGCGCTGGTCGCCTCGTCCAGCAGGAGCACGGCCGGATCGCGGAGCACGGCGCGGGCCAGGGCGATGCGCTGGCGCTGGCCGCCGGAGAGCCGCAGGCCACGGTCGCCCAGGTCGGTGTCGAAGCCCTGGGCCAGTTCGTCGATGAAGCTGAGCGCGTTGGCCGCCTCGGCCGCCGCCCGGACCTCGGCTTCGGAGGCCTCTGGACGGCCGTAGCGGATATTCTCAAAGACAGTTGCGGAGAAGAGGACCGGCTCCTGGGGCACCAGGCCGATGCGGGCGCGCAGCGCCGCCGGATCGGCCTCGCGCAGGTCGACGCCGTCGAGCAGGACCGCGCCCTCCTGGGGATCGTAAAAGCGCAGCAGCAGCTGGAAGACCGTCGACTTGCCGGCGCCGGAGGGCCCGACCAGAGCGATCTTCTCGCCCGGCTCGATCTCGGCGTCGAAGCCGTGCAGGGCCGCCTGTTCGGGCCGAGCGGGATAGCGGAACTCCACGTCGCGGAAGGTGACCGCGCCGCGCGCCGGCTGAGGCAGCGGCCGCGGCTGATCCGGTGCAGCGATCTCCGGCCGCGTCATCAGCAGCTCCAGCAGCCGCTCGGTCGCGCCGGCCGCCCGCTGCAGGTCGCCGATGACCTCGCTCAGGGCGCTGATCGATCCGGCGACCACGACGGCGTAGAAGACGAAGGCCGAGAGCTCGCCGCCGGAGATCCGTCCGGACAGCACGTCGTGCCCGCCGATCCAGAGGATCACGCTGATCGCCCCGAAGGCGAAGATGATGACGGCAGCGGTCAGTAGGGCTCGTGCCCGGATCCGCTCGATCGCGGCACGGAAGGTTTCCTCGACCCGACCGGCGAAGCTCTTGCGGTCCTCCGGCTCGTGCCCGAAGGCCTGCACCGTGCGGATCTCGCCGATCGACTCGTTGATGTAGACGCCGACGTCGGCGACCCGATCCTGGGTGATCCGGCTGAGGCGGCGGACCCGACGGCCGTAAATCAGAATCGGAAGCAGGATCAGCGGCACCACGAGAAAGACCAGCCCGGTCAGCTTTGGGCTGGTGACGATCAGCAGGACCGTGCCCCCGACCAGCAGCAGGGCGTTGCGGATCGCGATCGAGACCGTGGAATCGACCACGACCTGCAAAACCGTGGTGTCGGTGGTCAGGCGCGAGATCACCTCGCCCGTGCGGGTCAGCTCGAAGTAGGAGGGCGGCAAGGTGACGACGTGGTCGAAGACCTCCTTGCGGATGTCGGCGACCACCCGTTCGCCGATCCAGGAGACCAGGTAGAAACGGGAAAAGCTGGAGGCGGCGAGCACCAGGGTCACGCCGAAGAGGACAAAGACTGCCTGGTCCAGCAGCGCCGCGTTCCCGCCGGCGAAGCCGTCGTCGACCAGGCGACGCAGGCCGACGCCCATGGCCAGGACCGTGCCGGCGGCAATCACCAGGGCGACGAAGGCGCCGCCGAGCTGGAGGGGGTAGCGACGGACATAGCGCCAGAGGTGGCCCAGCTCGGCCAGACGCCGGCTGCGCGGCCGCTCGTCGGCCTTGCCCGCCGCGGATCCGGCGCGCCTCATCCGATCGCCCTGCCCAGGCGGAATGCCGTCACAAAGCGCTGTCGATCGATCTTTGGCTGCATGGTCCTTCCGGGCTCGAAAAGCGCCGTTATCCCTAGCCGAAGGCCCGCCCCTCGGCAACCTCGGGGCCGCCCATGATTCCGAAGATCAAAGGGGTCCGAACCCGGCGTCAGACCCTTGCCAAGCGCGCCCGGCTCGGCTATACACCCGCCGCCGCTGAAGGAGCAGGACGATGAAGGACGGAATCCACCCCGAGTACCACGAGATCACGGTCATCATGACCGATGGCTCCACCTTCACCACCCGATCGACCTACGGGAAGGCCGGGGACAGCCTG
>JASJAL010000091.1 GCA_030067055.1 Kiloniellales bacterium
CGGCGCCACTGGAAGCGGGCCTCCGACTTGCGCCCGACCTTCCAATAGGCATCGCCCAGATGATCGTTGATCACCGGGTCGTGGGGCCGCAGCTCGACCGCGCGTTCCAGGTACTTCACTGCATTGTCGTACTCGCCGACGCGGTAGTAGACCCAGCCCAGGCTGTCGACGATGTAGCCGTCGTCCGGCCGCAGCTCGACCGCACGGTTCAGCATGCCCTTGGCACGGTCGAGGTTCATCTTCTTCTCGACCCATGAATAGGCCAGATAGTTCATCACGTAGGGCTGCTCAGGCTCGAACTCCAAGGCCTTGAGGAAATCCGCCTCGGCGCGGTCCCAGGCGTCGGTCCGCTCCAGCGCGATGCCCCGGAAGTAAAGGACCGACCAGTGCCGGGGCTGAGGCTCGCCGATCCGCTCCAGCGCCCTGTCGTAGGCAGCGACCGCTTCCTCGAAGCGCTCCTGGGTGCGCAGGAGGTTGCCCATGTAGTAGAGCGGTTCGAAATGCTCTGGCTGACGGGCCGCCAGGTCGTCGAAACGCGCGACCGCGTCGTCGACCCGCTTCTGCCGGCCAAACTCTTCGGCGATCCGCAACTGCACCGACCAGTAATAGGGCGAGTCCTCGCTGACCATCTCGTAGGCCGCGATCGACTCGGAGCCGCGACCCTGCTGCTGCAAGATCTCGCCCTTCAGGACCTGGGCCGCATCGAAGGTGGGCCGCAGACGCAAGGCGAGGTGGGTGTAGATCAGCGCCATGTCCTCGGAGCGTTCCTGACCGAGCAGGCTGCCGAGACTGAATAGCGACTCAGCGAAGCCCGTGCTGGCATCCGAGACCTCGGCCTTGGGCTTCTCGCCCTTGGAGAGACGTTCCAGCATGGTATCGAAGAAAGTGGTCTCGGGACTCCGAGACAGGACCTCGCGGTAGGATTCCTCGGCCTTTTCCGGATGTCCGAGGCGCTCGTAGGCGTTGCCGGACAGGACCGCGAGCCGGAGCCAGGGTCGCCCGGAGGCTTCCCGGGCCCGATCGTAGTCGGCCTCGGCCGCCGCCGTTTCGCCAGCCGCGTCGAGCAGCAGCGCCATCTGCAGATGGTAGACCGCCTCGAAGCCGTTGACCTGCGCGAGCGCGCCGACCCGTTCCAGCGCCTGCTGTTTGTTGCCGTCGCCCAAAGCGACCCAGGCGCCCGCGATGCTGGAAACGACCTGGGCCAGGCCTTCGCTCGGCATCGCCGCGATCTGCGCCTCGGCTTCCGGGTAGTCGCCGCGAAGCATGGCATCGACCGTGAGCACCAGCCGTGCGGTGGCGTGGTCCGGCCGAACCTGGACCAGACGTTTTGCCAGATCGACCGCCTCGACGTCCCGGCCGTCCCCGGCCGCCAGAGCAAAGGCCCGTGCCAGGATCTGCAGGTTGTCCGGATCGAGCTCCAGCGCCCGCAGCATGAAATCCGCGGCAAGCGAGAGATCCCGTTGCCGGTCCGCGTGCCGGCCCGCCAGGTAGTGACCATAGGGCGAGCGGGACAACCTGTAGCCGCTGGTCTCCGCGCCGTCGGCCGCGGCGAGCAGCACCGGCTCGTCGCTCCGCTGCCCGACACTGGCGCTCTCGGTGTGCGATTCGCAGCCAGCCAGAAGGCCCGCGGCAAAGACGGGCGCCACGATCGGCATCCATTTTCCACGGCCTGGCCTCAGATCGGTCATCCTCGGCACCATGTCGCTCCGGATCGTTTTGGCGGAAGCCCGCCGGCCAAGGGCCGGTCCGGGTAACTTAACTTTACATGACCCTATGAGCCTTCGACAACTCTCCCGCAAGCCCTCTCCCAGGGAAAGCATTGGGAAAACACGCCTGGCTCACATATTCGGGTAGTTCGGCCCACCGGTCCCTTCGGGCGTGACCCAGTTAATATTCTGGGTCGGATCCTTGATATCGCAAGTCTTGCAGTGCACGCAGTTCTGGGCGTTGATCTGCAGCCGAGGATTGCTGCCGTCGTCGTCGCGCAGGATCTCGTAGACACCGGCCGGGCAATAGCGCTGTTCCGGGGCGTCGTAGAGCGCGAGATTATGGTCGATGGCAACGGCGGGGTCCTTCAGCTGCAGGTGGACCGGCTGATCTTCTTCATGATTCGTATTGGAAAGGTAAACAGATGATAAACGATCGAAGGAGATCACACCGTCCGGCTTGGGATAGTCGATTTTCGGCATATCCTTGGCCGGCTTCAGGCTCTCGTGGTCCGGCCGCGTGTGGCGAAGGGTCCAGGGCGCCTTGCCGCCCAGCACCCTGAGGTCGATGCCGCCATAGAGCATGCCTCCGAAGAGGCCCCACTTGCCAAAAGCCGGGCGGAAGTTGCGGGCCCGGTGCAGCTCATCGTGAACCCAGGAAGCCTCGAACTTCTTCGGATAGGCCGACAGCTCGGCCTCGGCCCCCTCGCCGGCCTGCAAGGCCTCGGCGGCGGCCTCGGCGGCCAGCATGCCGGTCTTCATGGCGTTGTGGCTGCCCTTGATCTTGGGAACGTTGAGGAATCCGGCCGAGCATCCGATCAGGACCCCGCCCGGGAAAACCAGCTTGGGAATCGCCTGCAGGCCGCCCTCGTTCAGCGCCCGGGCGCCGTAGACCAGGCGCTTGCCGCCCTCCAGCATTGGCCGGATCGCCGGATGGGTCTTGAAGCGCTGGAATTCCTGGAAGGGCGAGAGGTGCGGGTTCTCGTAGTCGAGCCCGACGACGTAGCCGACGTAGGCCTGATTGTCCTCGAGATGATAGATGAAGGACCCGCCCCAGGTCTTGCTGTCCACCGGCCAGCCCGCGCTGTGGATCACCAGGCCCTGCTGGTGTTGCGTGGGATCGAGCTGCCAGAGCTCCTTGATGCCGAGCCCGAAGGTCTGGGGGTCGACGCCCTCGCGCAGGCCGAAGTGGGCCATCAGCTGCTTCGACAGTGAGCCGCGGCAGCCCTCGCCGAAGAAGGTGTACTTGCCGTGCAGCTCCATGCCGGGCTCGAAGCTGTCCTTGGGCTGACCGTCGCGGCCAATGCCCATGGCGCCGGTGGCGACGCCCTTGACTCGTCCGTCGTCGTGAAACAGCACCTCGGCCGCGGGAAAGCCCGGATAGATTTCGGCGCCCAGGGCCTCGGCCTGTTCCGCCAGCCAGCGGCAGACGTTGCCCAGCGAAACGATGTAGTTGCCCTTGTTGTGCATCTGCCCCGGCATGGTCCAGATCGGCACGGAAAACGCGCCTTTTTCGGTCAGCATCAAGAATTTCTCGGCGCTGACCGGGCTGTTCAGCGGGGCGCCCTTGTCTTTCCAGTCCGGGATCAGCTCGTCCAGCGCCCGGGGTTCGAGCACCGCACCCGAGAGGATATGCGCGCCGACCTCGGAGCCCTTTTCCAGGACGCAGACGCTGATTTCCCGTCCGGTCTCGGCGCTCAGCTGGCGCAGGCGGATCGCCGCGGCCAGACCTGCCGGTCCGGCGCCGACGATCACCACGTCGTATTCCATCGCCTCTCGTTCCATCGGCCCTGTCTCCCCAGTTGATCGACGGCGCCCGGCCGCGGGCGCGCCGTTCTCCGGTCTTTCCCTAAGCCCCGCCTCGCGGTATAGCCGAACGCCCGCGGGTCGCCAAGCCAGGCCGCTTGGCCCGCCACTCTAAACCGATGCTTCACCAGGAAGCGATCAAATGGCCCTGTCCCACGGGTTCGGGGCCTCGCGTTCTCGCACGGCATAGTCGTGATGCCCCGGAAGAGCGCTGCTTGCATAGCTAGGTAGGGACCATGCTACTGGACCGCACGATAAAGGAACTCATCGTCCGCCAGGCGCTGGTAGACGTCCATCGCGAGCACATGACCGACAGCTTCGTCAGCGGCGCGATCATCGAGATGTCCGACCGCTTCCTCTACCTCAGGCGCTTCGACGACGAGGGCCGCTACGATGGCCTCTCGATCCTGCGCAAGGACGACGTCACGCGCCTGGCCTGGGGCGGCAACGAGCGCGAGGGCATCACGCGCCTGGTTCGTCGAGACGGCAAGCTGCCCGAAAGGCCCAAGATCGAGCTCGACTCCTTCCAGTCGGTGATCCGGACCTTGGACGCCCATTTCGGCCACGCCGTGCTCTTCGCCGAGGAGCTGGACAGCGACCTGGCCGCTGCCGGAGAGGTCGAGGAGATGGACGAGGAGACCGTGGTCTTGCAGCTCTACGGGTCGAAGGAGAGTCTCGACCGTCCCCATAGCCTGCTGCACCTCTCAGATGTCACCCGGGTCGAGGCCGATACCATACATCTGCGCAACCTGATCGCCTTGCACCAGACTGCGACCCCTCGGGTGGAGACTTCGTGAGATGCTCTCGAAGCGCTTCCACCCCGGGCCGAAGCACGCTATTTAGGGGGTACGGCGCCGGGAAACCGCAAAGGGTGGTGTCTGGCGCAGATGTCGAGCCGCCTTGGCAAAAGCCTCGGCAACTGCAACGCAGGCGCCCTTGCGCAACCGCACCGGAAGCTTTCATCCGCCCATGCCGCCGTCCCTGAACCACACTGACGCTGCCCTGGCTGCCCTGACCTGGCAGATCGAAATCGGTGCGGACGAGGCGATCGGCACGGAAGCGGTCGACCGCTTCGCGCGTTCGGCGGAGGCGGCTGAAGCGGCGCGGGCGAAGCGGCCGGCCGAGGATGCGGCCCGGGCCGCGACGGGTCATGCGCCGCGCAGGGACGCGGCACGGGCACCGGACGGTCAGCAAGGCTTCTGGGAGGCGGCGCCGGCCGCGCTGCGTTCGGGCAGCGACGCCGTCGCCACGGCGCGCCGGCTCGCCGCGGGCGCCCGGAACGTCGAGGAGCTGCGCGCCGCCTTGGCCGGCTTCGACGGCTGCCCCCTGAAGCAGACGGCGACCAACCTGGTCTTCGCCGACGGGAATCCGCGGGCCCGCTATATGATTGTCGGCGAGGCGCCGGGACCTCAGGAGGACCGCCAGGGCACCCCCTTCGTCGGCCCCAGCGGCAAGCTGCTCGACGCCATGCTGGCCGCCATCGGCCTGAACCGCGAGAGCGTCTACATCACCAACATGCTGTTCTGGCGGCCGCCGGGCAACCGCACCCCGACCGCCGCCGAGATCGCCACCTGCCTGCCCTTCACCGAGCGGCACATCGAGTTGGTGGCACCCGACTACCTCATGATGGTCGGCGGCTCCTCGGCCAAGTCCCTCCTCGGCCGCAGCGAGGGCATCCTCAAGCTACGTGGCCGCTGGTTCCACTATCAGTCGCCGGGGATGGCCGCGCCGATCCCGGCCTTGGCCACGCTCCATCAGGCCTATCTCTTGCGCCAGCCGGCTCAAAAGCGCCTGGCTTGGCGCGATTTCTTGAGCTTCCGCGAGGCCTTCACCAGCGGCAGCGATCCGGCCGCCTGACCATGAACCGCATCGTTAACCGGATGTTATCGAGAACATTTGATAAAGAGGCCCGAGGCATTGGTTGCGGCAGCATTAACCACCGTTAGTTTCTGCGCCCGAGGGGAGTGCTTAGTGAGATTCAGGCAGATCCATCGGCTTCTCGTCGCCGTCTTCGCGGCTTCCGCCCTCCTCGCCCTGACTCCGGCGGCGGAGGCTCTGCCGCCTGATACGGTCCTGGCGGAGGCGACGGTCCAGACGGCCGAGACCACGGCCACTCGTGACGCGCCTGGCGGCTTTAGCGAGGACGGCCTGCCGCTGGTCCTCTCCAACGCCGACACAGAGCGCTACCGCAAGATCTTCTTCCTGCAGCGCAGCGGCAAGTGGAAGGCGGCCGACAAGCAGATTGCCGCCCTGACCGACCGTCGCCTGATGGGCCACGTGCTCTATCAGCGCTTCATGCACCCGCGGTCCTATCGCGCCAAGTACAGCGAGCTGAAGCTGTGGATGGACCGCTATGCCGACCACCCCAGTGCCGAGCGGGTCTATCGTCTGGCCCTGAAGCGGCGGCCGAAGAACTATCGCCGTCCCCAGCGCCCGGTCTCGCCAAGCCGTTCCCTGCTGAGCCCGATCCGCAAGGTCGGGACCAGCGAGTACATGTCGCCGCGCAAGCGGAGCGCCAAGACCGGCCGCAAGGTCCGGCGGATCCAACGCCAGGTCCGCCGTAACATCTACCGGACCCGGCTCACGGCGACCGAGAAGCTGCTGCGCCAGAAGAGCACGCGGCGGCTGCTCGATCAGGTCGAGTTGGACGACGCCTACGCTCAGCTGGCGGCCGCCTGGTTCTACTACGGCAAGGCCAAGAAGGCCTTCGACCTGGCCGACCCGGCCGCCCGGCGCTCCGGCAGCAAGATTCCCATCTCCCACTGGACCGCCGGCCTGGCTGCCTGGCGCCTGCGCAATTTCGCCGCCGCCGCGGACCACTTCGGTGCCCTCGCCGAGTCCGACAGGGTATCGGCCTGGAATAGGTCTTCGGGCGCCTACTGGGCCGCCCGGGCGCACCTGCGCCTACGCCAGCCGGCCGAGATGAGCCGCTGGCTGGCCATGGCCGCGGACCATCCGCGGACCTTCTACGGTTTGCTGGCACGCCGCGCCCTCGGCATCGAGGCCAGCTTCGACTTCACGCCGCCGCGTTTCACCCAGGCCATGGTTCAGAGTCTGATGGCACGGCCGGCGGGCGCTCGCGCGTTGGCCCTGATCCAGGTCGGCCGGCGGGACATGGCGCAGCGCGAATTGCTGCGGATGCGGGACTGGAGCGAGCCGGAAACCGTCGATGCCTTGCTCGCCGTGGCCGACAAGGCCGGTCTGCCGGCGCTTTCGCTAAAGCTGGCGCGCCGCCTCGACCAGGGCAGCGGCCAGGCCTCCTGGAACGGTACATCGCTCGACGTCGCCCTCTATCCCCTGCCGCCCTGGGAGCCCCGTAAGGGCTTTCGGGTCGACCGGGCGCTGGTCTACGCCTTCATGCGCCAGGAATCGGCCTTCAAGACCCGGGCCAAGAGCCCGGACGGGGCCCGCGGCCTGATGCAGCTGATGCCGCGCACCGCCAGCTTCATAGGCCGCGACCGCAGCCTGCAGCGCCGCTCCGGCCGCGACCGTCTCTTCGATCCCGAGCTGAACATCGAGCTGGGCCAAAGGTACGTCGCCCACCTGCTCGATAATCCGAGGGTCGGCGGCAACCTCTTCCGCCTGACCGCGGCCTACAACGGTGGCCCCGGCAACCTGGGCCGCTGGCAGAAGCGGATGAACTACGACAACGATCCGCTGCTGTTCATCGAAAGCCTGCCCGCCCGCGAAACCCGCCTATTCATTGAGCGCGTCCTGACCAACCTGTGGATCTACCGAGAGCGCCTCGGCCAGCCCGCCCCGTCGCTTGACGCCCTAGCGGCCGGCGATTGGCCGAGCTATAAATCGCTCGACGGAGACTCGAACGGGGTGGCGCAGAATGGCAAAAATCGATGACGGCCGACCCTTCCAGCCGGTCAACATCGCGGTCCTGACGGTCTCAGACAGCCGGACCATCGAGGACGACAAGTCCGGACGCACCCTCCAGGAGCTGATCGAGGCGGACGGCCACAGGGTCGTGCGCCGCGAGATCCTGCGCGACGAGCAGGCCGCGATCGAGGCCAAGCTGCGCGCCCTGGCGGCCGATCCCGAGGTCGACGTGGTGATCTCGACCGGTGGCACCGGAGTGACCGGACGCGACGTGACTCCCGAGGCCTTCTCCGCGGTGATCGAGAAGGAGATCCAGGGCTTCGGCGAGCTGTTCCGCTGGATCAGCTTCCAGAAGGTCGGCACCTCGACCATCCAGAGCCGGGCCATCGGCGGGGTCGCCGACGGCACCTACCTCTTCGCCCTGCCCGGCTCGCCCTCGGCCTGCAAGGACGGCTGGCTGGAGATCCTGCGCTACCAGCTCGACATCCGGCACCGGCCCTGCAACCTCGCCGAGCTGATGCCGCGGCTCAAGGAGCACCTCGACGCGGCGGA
>JASJAL010000081.1 GCA_030067055.1 Kiloniellales bacterium
GACGTGATCGGCGACTACCTGACCGAGATCAACGTCACCTCGCCCACCGGCCTGCAGGAGATCGACCGCTTCGACGAGGTCTGCCTGGAGGGCCAGATCTGGGACGCCATCGAGGCGCGCCTGGCCCTGGTCGAGGAAGCCGGCCGCGGCCTGGCCGGCTGACCGCGACAGCGGCCGGATCGTCGAGGGCCAGGCTGACTCCGATGCGTTTCTTCTTCTTCGGCAGTCTGCGCGACCACGAAATCCTGGAGGCCGTGATCGGCCGGCCCTTCCCGCGCCGCCCCTTCCCGCCCGCGCATCTGCCCGACCACAGGCTGGAACGGATGGCCAGGGAGAGCTTTCCGCTGCTGGTCGCCGCCCCCGGCGCCCTGGCGCCCGGGGTCGTGGTCGAAGGCCTCGAGGCGGCCGATATCGAGCGCATCCATTTCTTCGAATCGGTTGAGTACGAGGCAAGCTTGCATTCCGTCGCGCTGGCCGCCGGCGGCACCCTCGACTGTCATCTCTTCGCCGCCACCAAAGCGAAGGAGGCGACCGGCGAGCCGTGGCATTTCGACGACTGGGCGGCGCGCCACAAGGCAAAGGAGTTGCGCGATGCCCGGCTCTGGATGGCATTCCACGGCTGGGTCACGGCCGGGGAGGCCGATCGACTTTGGGACGAAGCGGTGGCTGCCGGCCGCGCAATCGAAGACCTGATCGCCGAGGTGACCGGCGGCTCCTCGTGACCCGCCCCCCGGCGCACAGCGACCCAAGGTTAGACCTTAGCCGGCGAGCGACAAGGCGTCCCGCAGCTGCGGCAAGATCCGGTCGACGCAGTCCCGGCCCTCGGCGATGGCGTCCTCGGCGCGGTTGAAGTCCATGAGACGGATGTGGCCGAGCCGCGGTTCCAACAGGACCTCGGGCGGGTCGCCGGCCATGCGGCTGCGGGTGATCTGGTTCTGCATGATGCTAATGGAATCTGCGACCACGTCGAAGTAGGACGGACGCTCCCGCTCGCCGTCGAGAAGCTGGACGAAGAGCCGCTCGGCGCCGCCGCGGATCCCGCTCGGGATGTCCTTGGTCAGACGGGCGAGGAAGTTGGACCCCGAGGCGTCGACTTCGCGACGGGTCTTGCCCGCCCCGCGGCCGCGGCGCCGGGCCGCCCGCTTTCCGGCGAGGTCGCTGTTGAGGTTGACGGCAATCACTTGGTCGGCGCCCAGGGCCCGGCAGAGCGAGACCGGCACCGGGTTGACCAGGGCGCCGTCGACCAGCCAGTGCTCTTCGGCGGCCGCCGGGCTGACCAGCCCGGGCAATGCCACCGATGCGCGCACGGCCTGGAACAGCGAGCCCTCGCGCAGCCAGACCTCCCGGCCGGTCGCCAGGTCGGTGGCGATGGCGCCGAAGGCGATCGGCAGGTCCTGGATCTCGACGTCGACCTGGCGTTCGGACATGAAGCGCATCAGGCGGTCGCCCTCGATCAGGCCGCCGCCGGAGAAGCGCAGGTCGAGATGGCCGAGGATCTCCCGCCAATCCAGCTGGCGCGCCCAAGGGCCCAGATCGCCGATGTGCCCGGTCACCAGGGCCGCCCCGACAAAGGCCCCAATCGAGCAACCGGTGACCACGTCGGGCTCGACCCCGGCCTCGGTCAGGGCCTCGACCACACCGATATGCGCCCAGCCGCGGGCCGCACCGCTGCCCAGTGCCAGACCGATACGGGGCTTCCGGCCGGGCGCCGGTGCGGGGCTGGGCTTGCCCCGCTTCGGTGTCTTCCGAGTCCGGCGGCGTTCTGCTTTGACCATCAGTCTTCGTCCGTTTTCTTCTCGACCCGGGTGAAGGACCCGCAGAGCTCGAAACAGCCCCCGAAACCGGCGCCCGGGTCACCGCTGCCGTGGTCTCCAGCCATGCCCCTACCCCGACAGCCAACGAGCTTCTCCGGCCGACAGAAAAGTACGCTGGTATACCACCGCCGCGCCTTTCTCTACCGACGAAGCTGCTGACATACCATATCGAAGGCAGGGTAATGTGATGAGATCATGCACTCACAAGCTCTTCGGCCTGCTGCTCGCAACGGCAATCCTGCTGTCGGCCGCCGTGGCGCGCGGCCAGGAGAGCTGCATGAGCCACGAGGAGGCCGTGGCCTGGCTCGACGAACGCTATGGCGAGCAAGTCATCGGCCGAGGCCTGGCCGACCAGGGCCGGGTGATGTTCGAGATCTTCACGGGTCCGAAGGGGACCTGGACCCTGCTGGTCTCGACCCCCGAGGGGCCGAGCTGCATCATCGCCGACGGCTTCGACTGGCAGCAGCTGACGCCGCGACCGAAAGACGCCGTCGCGGCCACGATAGATAGGCCGGCGCCACCGGGCGACCTCTGACGGTCCCCGGACGGCGGACCCGCCCCCCGATCAGAAGTCGAAGGACCGCCAGTCGTACTTCTCGACCATCTTGGCGACACGGCTCGGACGAAAGCGGCCGGTTTGCACCCAGTGCGCACGCTGGCGCCGCTGCCGGGCATCGAGCTGCGGCGTCGCCGGCAACTGGCCCCGGCTCTTGGCGGTGGTGATGAAGACCCAGGCCCCCTCTTCCGGGGTCGTCCTCTCGGCCTGCAGGGTTGCGGCGGCTTCGGCCAAGGTCTTCTGAGAGATCGTGAAGGTGCGATAGCCCAGGGCCTTGATCGAACCGTTAAAGCGGAATCCGTAGTACAAGGCGTCATCCTCCCTCTGCCACTGCGGTCGTGGCCGCAGCAATATTCAATATTTTTTAACCTTGTTTTCTATATTCAGTATTTATCGGATCTCCGATCAAACTAGATTAATAAATTATTACCATAGTTCAGCTGATTGGTCACCCAATACTTCCTTTCGAGGGCGAAACCTTGCCCTAGCCAAGCGGCGCCAGGGCGGCTAGGCTTGCCCGGCGGTCGCAGGTCCTGGGGAGGGCTGCCCGCGCAAGACGGCGGCGCAAGGTCCGCCACAGGATTCTCTTATCCAGACAGCGCTCTGCCAGTCGCGGGCCTCGAAGCAAAGGTCCGGAGTCCGGCGACAGTCGAGGTTGCGCCCGAGAAGCGCAGCACAGGTTGGTTGCCCGGGAGATCGAGTTTCCGGACCGCGCGTCGGGATCGATTGCAGTCGAAAATCAATAGCAGCGCCGCGGCTCCGCTTGGGAGACGACGACCGGTTTCGCGGGACCACAGCGCCCGTGCTAGCCTTATCCCTGGTTGCAAAACCTCATCCACACAAGCATCCGAAGAGGCTTTCGAATGAGCCCTGGAACGGCAAACCGGCTCTGGATGGCCTGGTCCCTAGTCCTCCTTGCGGCGATTCTGGGGTCCTTATTGATCTCGACGATGATCGCGTCGGGCTTCGAGGGCCATGACATCCTGACCACCCTGCGGAGTCGTATCGAGCAGTCCGAGTCCGCGACGGCACGCATCGAACCCCTTGCAGCGCAATTGGAAGAGTCGGCCGAAGAAGTTTCCCGTATTGCAGGGCGTCAACTGCCGAGGCCGCCGTTCGGACTTGCCGAACCGCCATTTGTTCAGGAAATGAGAGAAAGAGAAGAAGCCCTTCTCGCCACCTTGGCCGGGATCCGAGATCAGTTAAGGGCCTCGAAGCAACAAGTGCTCGAACTGCAGCAGGAAATCAACGAAAGGGACTCAGCAATAAAATCCGATTTCGATGAAGCCGAATACCGGATCGGGTTGCTGCGGGAAGTACTGTCGATGAAGTCGGTCTTCTTGGGCGTCGCCCTGGCGATTATCGCTGCCGGCGCGGCGGTCTCGATCTTCGTCTCGGCATGGCGAAGGCAAAAACGCTCGCAAGCGAGCGATGCAGCAACCGCAAAAGAATAAGGGGCAGGACCCGCAAGTCCTACCCCTCACAAATAAGCGATGGTTCTAGAGCCGAACCCGCTAGGCCTTTAAATCGACCGCTTCTACGATGAAGCGACCGCGGCCGCGGCGTACGGCATAGGCAGCACCGCGCGGGATCCGCACCTTGTCCATCAAGGGGGACAGGGCGCCTTCGATCATCTCGATGTTGGGATCCGAGGTACCATTGCCGTTGGCCTGCTGGGCGATCCACTTGGTGAAAGCTTCCTCGGCAATCTGATCTCCGAGGGACTTTCTCAACGCATTCAGCTTTCGAACTTCGCCCTTGCTGAGGGCTTTTTCGTTGATTGCAGTCTTGGCCTTTGCCATTGCATCACTCTCCTACCTAAGGGGGTATCTGCCTTATTTCGCGATTTAGCGACAAAATCAAGCCCCAATATGGGCGTAGGAGCATGGAGAGAACGTACGGCGCTTCGAGTTATCAACAGGCGTTTCCACCCTTCGTGGAAGGGTCTTTTGCGGTCAATGGCGAATGTTGTCCTTTCAGTCGCGACCAAAATAACTTTGCAGATGCCGGCGTTTATCGCGCCCCGAAGCGCAGCAAAATGCCTGCGCCGGGCTAACTGCGATCATCGATCTACGCGGAATCTTAAAGACTTCCGCGTCTGCCCGGAGATTTAGCGTCGACATCGCGCGCCCTTATTGACGAGGACATAACCGAAGATGCGTCGCGTCGCCGCGACGGCTAGTCAAGCCAAGGCTCTGCCTCTAGGCTCTACCCGCAGTTGCGGGTCGCCGGAATCCCGGGTCTGGCCGGCACCCTGGGGTACGGCGGGAGGGGTAACGCCCATGGTGGCGCGGGCCAGGACGGTGGCGTTTCAGGGTATCGAGGTGGTCGACGTCGACGTGCAGGTTCAGATGGCCGCCGGGATGCCGGTCTTCACCGTGGTCGGCCTGGCGGACAAGGCGGTCGGCGAGAGCCGCGAGCGGGTTCGCGCCGCACTCGGCGCCCTGGGATTGGCCCTGCCGCCGGACCGGATCACCGTCAACCTGGCGCCCGCCGACCTTCTTAAGGAGGGCAGCCACTTCGACCTGCCGATCGCGCTCGGCCTGCTCGCCGAGATGGGCGTGCTGCCGGCCGAGGAGGTCGGCGGTTACCTGGCCCTTGGCGAGCTGGCGCTGGACGGCCGGGTCAGCCCGGTCGCCGGGGTCCTGCCGGCCGCCCTCCACGCCTCGGCCGCCGCGCTGGGCGTGATCTGCCCGGCGGCGCAAGGCGGCGAGGCGGCCTGGGCCGGCGGCGCCGAGGTCCTGGCGCCCGAGACACTGCTGGCCCTGGTCAACCACTTCAAGGGCAGCCAGGTCCTGACCCCGCCCGAGCCCAAAGTCGCGGAGGTCGCCGGCGCGGCGCTCGACTTTAGGGACATCAAGGGCCAGGAGACCGCCAAGCGCGCCCTGGAGATCGCCGCCGCCGGCGGCCACAACCTGCTGATGATCGGCCCGCCCGGCGCCGGCAAGTCGATGCTGGCCCAGCGCCTGCCGGGACTGCTGCCAACCCTGACCCCGGCCGAGGCGCTGGACGTTTCGATGATCCACTCGGTCGCCGGGCAGCTCGCGGGCGGCCGGCTGCTGCGCCAGCGGCCCTTCCGCGACCCGCACCACTCGGCCTCCCTGCCGGCCCTGGTCGGCGGCGGTCTGCGGGCCCGGCCCGGCGAGGTCTCCCTCGCCCACCTGGGCGTGCTGTTCCTGGACGAACTGCCGGAGTTCGCCCGCGCCACCCTGGAGGCCCTGCGCCAGCCGCTCGAGACCGGCCGGGTCTCGATCGCCCGGGCCAACGCCCACGTCACCTATCCGGCCCGGGTCCAATTGGTCGCGGCCATGAACCCCTGCCGTTGCGGCCACCTGGACGACCCGGCCCTGGCCTGCAACCGGGCGCCCAAGTGCGCCCAGGACTACCAGGCCAAGATCTCCGGACCGCTCTTCGACCGCATCGACCTCCACGTCGAGGTCCCGGCGGTCGCCGCCGCCGACCTCTCCTTGCCGCCGCCCGCCGAGGGCTCCGACGCGGTTGCCGCCCGGGTCGCCGCCGCCCGCGAACGCCAGAGCGCCCGCTTCGAGGCCCAAAACGCCGAGCCCAAGCCGCGCTGCAACGCCGAGGCCGACGGCAACCTGCTAGAGGCGATCGCCGCCCCCGACGCCGAGGGCCGCGCCCTCCTGACCCAGGCGGCCGAGAAGATGAAGCTCTCGGCGCGCGGCTATCACCGGGTCCTGCGCGTCGCCCGCAGCCTCGCCGACCTCGACGCCAGCGACGGCGTCCGCCGCCCGCACATCGCCGAAGCCCTCTCCTACCGCCGCGTCGTGCCCTGGGCGGGGGCGTAGAGCGATGAGAGCGGGCCGAACCTTGCGCCGATATCGGGAAACCCACGCTCCTGGGAGTTGATGTCGCTGGGAGAGTGTACCCGGCAGCCTCGCATTTCTGCGCGCGGGCAGGGAAGTCGCGCTGCACTACGTTGGTGATTGCCGGTAGGGCAATCGGTTTTGGTTAAGGGGCTGCTCGGCGGAAGCAGCTGCCGAGCGGCCCAGACCCAGAACGGGGCGGGGCCTAAACCTTGGGCCCGATGATATGACGCTTTGGAGACGTCGTTGGATCACCGTTGACGTGGCCAGATAACCATCCAGATGAAAGCCCAGGCGCGGGCCAAGCTGAGGTACTGGAACGATGGGACGCAAGCTCGACGACATGTCACACGAAGAGCTGAAGCGGACGATTGCCGCCGGGGGTCTTCGGCGTGATCGCCTGGAAAAGGCCAAGATGCTGCTGGCGCTTCACGAGGACGGCCACTTGGCGCGAAGGCAGAACACAAAGGAAGGCCGCGCAGAAAAAGCGCTACGGCTCGCGCGCAACGCCAACCTGATCTCGCTGGCGGCCGCGGCCGTGGCCCTCGTAGCGCTCCTCGTCACCTACCTCGACGGATCATGAGACCGCGATACTGGCCTCAAACCTTCGCACGGCTGGTGGGGTTTGCAACAGGCTCAGCCCTGCTTCAACATCTGCAGCCACGCATGGGCTTCCCGACCTCGGCCAACGGGTGATCGGGCCCGAGCTTCGCGATCAGGAGGTCTAGCTCGACCTGAGCGTCATGGTGGCAAGCGTCGCACCAGGCCCGAACCGAGCGAACCGCGTGTTGGCGACAGAAATAACAGGGTACGCCCGGCATGGGCGGGGGGTAGCAAGAGCTGGAAGCTGAGGAGGCGGTGACCTGCGCAGGCGAAGAGGAACGCTACTGACGCTCGCCCTTCGGCTCCCTCATCACCGCCGGTCTAATGGACATCGCGATGGCATCCGGGCGCCGTGAACAGTACCTGTCGATCCGTTCGGGCGGCCAGTAGGTCCCGCCGGCCAGCCGGCCCTTGTTGTGGATTGCGAAGAAATCGTCGACCCACTCCATCACCTCGGCGAAGCGAGGGTCGTTGGGGTCTTCCCGCGCTGCTGCTCGGACCTCGATCCAGTAGCTGCAAGGCAGGATGCCATCGGGCTTGCCCAAGATCGGCCTCGTGTCTTCCTGGGCATTGGCCTGGGCAGCTGCCAGGAACAGGGCGGCGACAGCCGTCTTTTTCATGATCCCGCTGGCGGTCATGCCTCAGCATACCACGGACGGCCTTACGATGTCGTCACGCTGGCCGCCAGAGGCCTGCGGACAACCCAACGACCCCCGCGGGCGCCATCAGGTCGCCCTTGGCCCTCACGCTACCCTTGTGAAGTAGACAGGGATATCCTCTGTGGTAGTTCGGAGGTGGGCGGGATGAATGATCAGCCGGAGAGGCCGAAGGAAGACGCCGAGGCAAGCGGCGAGGCTGACGATGCGAATGAACAAGGCCAGCTTCGGCCGACTTCTATCTAGCTGGAGAAAATCCTCGAGGATCACGAGCGTTGGCTCAAGTCGGAGGGTCACTTTGGAGAGCGCGCTAACCTTTGTCTGACCGACCTACAGAGAGCCTACCTGCGATGGGCCGACCTGAGCGGGGCCGACCTTCGATCCGTGACTGGGCTCACCCAAGACCAGTTAAACCGCGCCTGCGGCGATCCCGAAACCCAGCTTCCTGACGGCCTGACTATCGGACCGTGTCCGGAGGAAAAACCGGCTGAGCGGTAACCCAATATACGCCGCCGGTGACGGCCACCCCATCGATCCGTCGACGCCCGGCATGAGCCCCGCAACTAAGCCTTGAGCCCCCCGAAAGAGCCCCAATATAGGGTGAGGCGGCGCAG
>JASJAL010000082.1 GCA_030067055.1 Kiloniellales bacterium
GCGATGACCCTGACGTTGGTGTATTCGTTGACCCGGATTCGGGTCGAGATCGTCGCCGTGCCCATCTCAGGGGTCAGGTTGAAGATCGCCGCCACCGGGGCCGGGTTCTTGTCGACGATCAGGGTCAAGGCCTTGATGTAGCGCTCGTTGGTCTGTGGGATTTCGGCGGCAATGGTGATCGGCACGATGGCCGCGTCGTAGGCCCGGTAAGGTGCCTCCAGGCTGACCACGCCGGCACCCTCGGCGATCGGCCGCTCGCCGAAGAGGGTTTCGCGCAGATCGGGCCAGGGGTCGTCTTCCTCGCCCGCGGCCAGAGCCGGCGCGGCGGAAACGGCGAGCGCGAAGGCGGCAGTTGCGGCGATACGGCGGGCCAAGGCTGCGGCGCGGGGAACTGGCTGCATGGCGTCGGATCTCTCGCGGTGGGCCTGAATTCCTATTACCTGAGAAAGAGCTTAGCAGAGCCCCCGGCCGGAGGCGAGCCGCTCACTCCCATTCCAGCTCGGTGAAGACGGTCACGATATTGCGAGGATGGTTGTCCTCGAAGAGCTGCCAATCCGGCCGTGCGGCGCGACCGACCTGCTCGATGGCGTCTTCGATCCGGCCGCCCCCGGCGATGATTGCTCGGGTCTCGGTCAGCAGGCTTTCCAGATAGCGCTGCTGGGCCGCGAGGGCTTCGGGCCAGGGCGCCGCGGCCGGGCCGTGGCCGGGCACCACGCGGACCGCTTCGACCTCGCGCAGCGAAGCCAGCACGTCGAGCCAGCCCTTGAGACTGCCGTCGACCACCGGCAGCCGCTCCATGAACACCAGGTCGCCGGCCCAGAGAGTGTCGGTCGCCTCGTCGAGGACTGTCAGGTCATTGTCCGTGTGCGCGGTCGGATGGGCGGTCAGCCGCAGGCGGCGCTCGCCGAGGTCCAATGTCATGGTGTCGGCGACGGTTTCCTCGGGCGGCAGGATCCGGGTGCCGGCGACCAGGTCGCCGAGCACCCGCTTCAGGTGCTCCAGGTAGAAGGGGCCGCGGGCAGCCATGGCGGCGGGCAGCTTGACGTGCCCCAGGATCTTCGGCCGTTCCGCCTCGAAGGCCGCAGTGCCCAGCATATGGTCGGGGTGGCCATGGGTGATGATGACGTAAGCGATCGGCAGCTCCGTCACCTTTCGGATCGCCGCGCGTAGCGCCTCGCCTTGCGCCGAGCTGCCGCCACTGTCGATCACCGCGACGGCGTCCCCTCCAACGACGAAGCCGATATTGGCGAAGCCGCCGAGGTTTGCCGGCGTCGCCTCCTCGTGCGCGCCGGTATGCACGAACACGCCCGGCGCCACCTCGGTCACCGGCAGCGGGTCGGCCGCAGCGAGCTCTGCGGCGCCGAACAACCCTGCGCCGGCGAGCAGGCCCGCCGCCGTCAGGCCGAATCGGCGGCGACGCCTAGTCGAAGCGGGCGGCGCGAAGGTTCTTGGCCGTGTCCAGGTCAATGATCTCGTCGCGTCCCTTGATGCCCTGGAAGCGGGCGCCATTGATGTCGGCCTTGCGCAGGTTGACGCCGCTCAAGTCGGCCCCGGAGAAGTCGGCGCCGGCGGCCTCGACCCGCATCAGGTTGGCGCCGGTCAGGTCGGCGTCGGTGAAGTCGGCGAATTCGAGGTAGCCGCGGGCCATGTCAGCCCCCTTGAGGTTGGCGCCCTTGAGCTTGGCCTTCTTGAGCGAGACCCGCATCAGGCCCATCGGCTGATTCTTCATGTCGGCGGCCATCTTCGCACCCTCGAGCCGGGCGCCCTCGAGATTGGCGTAGTTCAGATTGCAGATCAGCGCGGCACCCGAGAGGTTTGCATTCTTCAAGTTGCTTTCCGCGAGAACCGCCGAGAAAGCGCTGACCTCGCTGAGATCGGCGCCGGCGAGGTCGGCGCCGCGCAGGATTGCGAGGTCGAGGTTGGCGCCCTTGAGCTTAGCACCAGTCAACTTGGCGCCCTTGAGCAGCGCGCCCTGCAAGTTGGCGCCGGACAGATCGGCACCGGAGAGGTCCGCGGCGGAGAGATCGGCCTGCTTGAAGTCGAAGCCGGCAAGTTCGAGACCGCTGAGATCCCGCTCTGTCAAGTCGGCGGGTTCGGTTCCGGTGCTGTTGGCGACTAGCTGGGACAATGCATCGCGATCGATTTCGGCAGCGCTGGCGCCTGTCACCAATGAGTGCAGGCCGAGCGTGACGGCGGCGGCCCAGGCCGCGATACGCCGCATGTCCGGACGCTTACTGCGCCAGCCTTGATTTGCCTTTCCATGACTTGGTCTTCTGCGCATCCCTGCCTCCCGCTTCGCATTTTTTTCCGGTCCGAGTTCCTGCGCCCCGGTGACTCTCCCCTTGGATTGAAGTGCCCAGATCGCGTGAGACTGCTATCGACGAGGCATTCCCGCAAGCTTGCAACGACACCATCCGCCTGCGGTAGTCTTTAGACTTGCTCTAATTTTCCGCCTCTACTACCATTAACCATAATGAAAAAAGCCTGCGGTGAATGAGAATCCGCAACACGGGGAGGCCCAAGACCAGACCAAACCCCAGAATCAAAACGCCAAAGAAGGTGTGGGCGGCGACGCGCAGCCTGACTGCACCTTGACCCAAAACCGGTCCAAGTCCGGTCCATTCGGCAACACCGAGAGCTGGATAGAGCGTCCGGAGGCGACCCTGATACCGACTTCCGCGGCTTGGGGAGCGATCAGGACGACGAAAGTAAAGGTGACCAATTGGGAGGTTATACCATGAAGAAGGTCCTTAGCAGCGTTTGTCTCGCTGCCGCGGCTGCAATGCTCGTACCGCAGGCTGCGACGGCGAACGACGAACTGCTGGTGATGCAGGACAATCCGGCGTGGTCCGTCATGCCCACGATGGACTATGCGAACACGCGCTACAGCAAGCTTTCACAGATCAATGCGGATAACGTCGGCGACCTTCAGGTGGCCTGGACCTTCTCGACCGGCGTGCTGCGCGGTCATGAGGGCGCGCCTCTGGTTATCGGCGATACGATGTACGTCCACACGCCATTTCCGAACATCGTCTATGCGCTCGATCTCAACGCCGACGGTCGGGTCAAGTGGAAGTACGAGCCGAAGCAGGATCCGGACACGATCCCGGTGATGTGCTGCGACACGGTCAACCGTGGCGTCGCTTATGGCGACGGCAAGATCATTCTGCACCAGGCCGACACCACCGTGGTGGCCCTGGATGCCAACACCGGCGAGGTGGTCTGGACCGCGACCAACGGCGATCCCAAGAAGGGCGAGACCGGAACCAGCGCCCCGATGGTGGTCAAGGACAAGGTCATCATAGGCATCTCCGGCGGCGAGTTCGGCGTGCGCGGCAGCGTGACGGCTTACAACCTCGCCGACGGCAAGGTCGCCTGGCGTGCCTATTCCATGGGACCGGACTCCGACACCCTGTTGGATCCCGAGAAGACCACCCATTTGGGCCAGCCGGTGGGTAAGGATTCCGGTATCGCCACCTGGGAAGGCGATCAGTGGAAGATCGGCGGAGGCACCACCTGGGGCTGGTACTCCTACGATCCGGAAGCCGATCTCATCTATTACGGCACCGGCAATCCCAGCACCTGGAACCCGGCCCAACGCCCGGGCGACAACCGCTGGTCCATGACCATCATGGCCCGTGATCCAGACGACGGCATGGCCAAGTGGCTCTACCAGATGACCCCGCACGACGAGTGGGACTACGACGGCGTCAACGAGATGATCCTGGCCGACATCCCGGTCAACGGTGAGACTCGCAAGGCCCTGGTCCACTTCGACCGCAACGGCTTCGCCTACACCATGGACCGCATCACCGGCGAGCTTCTGGTCGCCGAGAAGTTCGATCCGGCGGTCAACTGGGCCACTCACATCGACATGAATAGCGGCCGGCCGCAGGTGGTGGCCAAGTATTCGACCTCGCAAAACGGCGAGGACGTGAACACCACCGGAATCTGCCCGGCGGCGCTCGGCACCAAAGACCAGCAGCCGGCGGCCTTCTCGCCGAAGTCTGGCCTGTTCTACGTGCCGACCAACCATGTCTGCATGGACTACGAGCCATTCCGGGTCTCCTACACCGCCGGCCAGCCTTATGTCGGTGCGACGCTCAGCATGTATCCGGCGCCGGGCGGCGATCATCTCGGCAACTTCATCGCCTGGGATGCGGGCAAGGGCGAGATCGTCTGGTCGAACCCGGAGCCCTTCTCGGTGTGGAGCGGCGCGCTTGCCACGGCTGGCGACGTCGTCTTCTACGGTACCCTGGAAGGCTATCTGAAGGCGGTCGATGCCAAGACCGGGCGCGAGCTCTATCGCTTCAAGACCCCGTCGGGCATCATCGGCAACGTCATGACCTACGTGCACAATGGCCAGCAGCACATTGCCGTGCTGTCGGGCATCGGCGGCTGGGCCGGCATCGGCCTGGCGGCGGGCCTGACCGAGGACACGGCGGGCCTGGGTGCGGTCGGTGCCTACAAGGCGCTGAGCAACTACACCCAGCTCGGCGGTCAGCTGACGGTCTTCAGGCTGCCGAACTGACGATCGGTTGAAGGCTTGATTGGGCCCGGCATCCCGCGGCGCGGGATGCCGGGCCAGCTTTCCGCGGACCTCAGGACCGGGCTCCGGCTCAAGGCAACGTTCTTGCCTAGCTGGAGTCGGCACGAGTTCCGTGGTCCCAGGCTCTGAAAGGCGGGTGAATAGAGAAATGAATCTGTCGATGCGCCGCTGCGCCAAGCGCGTGACTCTGATGCTTTCGGCCGTCCTGGTGGCGGCCTTGGGACTCGTTCTGCCTTCGGGCGGGGCTAGCTGGGCCCAGGACGAAGAGAAGCCCTACCGGATCAACGACGGGATCGTCGACTGGTACACTTTCAGCGGCTTCCGCCGCTATCACGCGGAATGCCACGTCTGCCACGGTCCGGATGGCCTGGGTAGCACCTTCGCGCCGGCCTTGACCGAGACGATGAAGACCATGAGCTACGACGACTACATGGAAGTCGTAGTCAATGGCCGCGAGAACGTCGGGACCACGGCGCAGAACAAGATGCCGTCCTTTGGCGAGAACCGGAACGTGATGTGCTTCATCGACGACATTTACGCCTACCTTATGGCGCGGGCTGACGGCGTTCTCGGCCGCGGACGGCCAAAGAAGGAGGCCAAGCCCGCCGAAGCCAAGGAACGTGACATCGATTGCCTGAGCTGACCGCGATTTGCAGTCATTCGCCGGCGTCTTTGGACCAAGGAGAGAAGCGATGAAAAGTCGCCTGTCGAGGGCAGCGCTGCTCGGCGTCCTGCTTTTTTCGGCTGGGGTGTTGCCGGCCGCCGCCCAGACCTCGGAAACAGTCGATCGCTCCGCGCTCCGGGTTTGCTCAGATCCGGCCAACCTGCCGTTCTCGAACCAGGCCGGCGAGGGCTTCGAGAACAAGATCGCCGAGCTTGTCGCCGAGGAACTCTCGGTCCCGGTCGAATACACCTGGTTTCCGCAGTCGACGGGCTTCGTGCGCAACACACTCAAGGCACGGCGCTGCGATGTGGTGATCGGCATCTCGCTCGGCTTCGAGTTGCTGCAGAACACCAATCCCTATTATCGCTCGGCCTACGTGATGATCTTCCGGGACGACGGCGGTCCGCAGGTCGCATCGCTCGACGACCCAGCCCTTAAGTCGGCGCGGATCGGCCTGGTGGCCGGGACGCCGCCCTCGACAATGGTCGCCTTGAATGGCCTGATGACACAGGTCCGGCCCTATCAGCTGCAGGCCGACACCCGCTTCAACCATCCCGGCCGCGACCTGGTCGAAGACCTTGCCAAGGGCGATATCGACGTCGGTCTGCTCTGGGGACCGATCGCGGGCTACTACGCGAAGCAGCAGGACGTACCGCTGAAGATCGTGCCTCTGCTCACCAACGGCGGGCCGGTGCGCATGGACTACCGCATCACCATGGGCCTGCGCTTCAACGAGCCGGAGTGGAAACGGCAACTGAACGACATCATCAAGCGCCGCAGGGCCGACATAGACGCCATTCTCACGGACTATGGCGTGCCCCTGCTCAACGAGCAGGGCAAGTTGATCGCCCCGTGAGCCCCTTGCGGGTTTCGGCGAGCCTCTTTCTGGGCCTGCTCGTAGGTCTTTCGTCGAACGCGGCGCAGGCACAATCCGACGACCGAGTGCCGGAGCCGGACGGCTACCGGATGGACAGTTTCCGCGCGCCGGTGCCCGCGACTCTGAAGGGCGCTACCGTGGTCTCCACCAAGGAGGTCGAGGCCCTGGTCGGCGCGGCGGTCCTGATCGACGTCCTGCCCCGGCCGCCGAAGCCCAAGGGCCTCAAGGAAGGGACGATCTGGCGCCCCCGCCCGCGCAGCAACATTCCGGGCAGCGCTTGGCTGCCCAACACCGGCTTCGGCGTCTTGCCGATCAGTGTCGAGGCCTACTTCCGTGACAACCTGACCCGGCTCACCGAGGGCGACCCGGCGCGCAAGCTGTTGTTCTATTGCCAGGCCGATTGCTGGATGTCCTGGAACGCCGCCAAGCGCGCCCTGACCTACGGCTATTCCCAGGTCTACTGGTATCCCGACGGGACCGACGGCTGGGGCGCCGCCGGCCTGCCGTTGGAGCCCAGCGAGCCGGAGCCGGGCGCCTTCTAGCACATGGGCGGAAGCCCGCTGGGCTACTGCAGGTGGCCCATGATCTCGCGGGCCAGGGTGAAGACCCGCTGTTCCAGAAGGACCGGCTGTTCGCAGATGTAGGTCAGCGACCGCTCGCGATCCTCGTAGATCCGGGTGTCCCAGAGGCGCTGTTGTTCGAGTTCCTCCCGCCTTTCTCTGTCGCTGGCCGGTAGCGCTTTGATCTCACCGTCGACGCGGCCGATTTTGTCGGCCAGGGCCCGCTGCCTGCGGGTGTAGCGGCCGATGCCCGAGATGATCGAGGCCCGCTCCCTGTTGATGATGTCCAGCGTCGCGGCGAAGAGCAGGGTCAGCCGCTCGTTCCTGTCCGCCCCGAGGGCTGTGGCGAAGTCGGCAATTGCAGTCTTTGCCGCCTCGATGTCCGTGCGCCGCGCGGCGAGGGTTCCGGCCAGCTGGCTAACCTCCGCGTCGTCCTTCCAGGATTGCTCGAGCTCCTCGACCGGCGGGCCGGCCCAGACCATGCCTGCGGAGACCTCCGGCACCTTGCGCTGCACGCAGGGCCAGTCCGGATCCGCCGAGGTGGCGGCGACGGCTGGGCCGGCGAGGACCAGCAGGCCTGCGGCAAGCAGGGCCATTCCCTGCGGGCTTGGTCTTGCGATTCTACCTCGTGCCATTGTGGCAAGCTCCCTCGATCAGGCCGGCGCACCGCGTCGCCGCGCCATCATCCCTCGTCCCGGATCATAGCCGTAGATGGCCAGGCCCATGAAAAGCAAGGTGCAGCCCGCGACCACGGCCAAGGACAAGAAGTTTGTCTGACCGTAGAGCGCAAATCGAATCAGCTCGACCGCGTGGGTGAAGGGATTGAAGGCGCAGATCTGGTAGAGCAGCAGGCTCGACTCGCGCATCCGCCACAGCGGGTAGAGCGCAGAGGAGGCGAAGAACATCGGGAAGATCACGAAGTTCATGATCCCAGCGAAGTTCTCCAACTGCTTGATGAAGGAGGACAGCAGCATGCCTAGCGCGCCCAGCATCATGCCCGAGAGGATCAGGGCCGGAAGCATCGTCAGGTAGCCGAGCGGCGGCGCCTCAATCCCCCAGGCCCAAGCGACCAAGAGGAAGACATAGACCTGGAGCAGCGAGACGCAGACTCCGGCCAGCAGCTTGCAGCTTAAGAGGTACCAGCGGGGCAGGGGGCTGATCAGCAGGGTACGCATGTTGCCCATCTCACGGTCGTAGACCATGGAGAGCGAGGACTGCATGCCGTTGAAGAGCTGGATCATGCCGATCAGCCCGGGGGTGATGTAGACCTCGTAGAGGACGTAGGTCTGGTAGGGCGGGATGATCGACACGCCCAGGACCGAGCGGAAGCCGGCGGCGAAGATGAAGAGCCAGACCAGCGGGCGCACCAGCGCCGCGATGAAGCGCTCGCGCTGGTGCAGGAAGCGCAGC
>JASJAL010000083.1 GCA_030067055.1 Kiloniellales bacterium
TCGAGGAACATGTACTCCGAACACGGGTTGGACGCGTTGATGCGTCCGGACTGCGGGCAGGTGTGCCACTCGTTGATCGTGGTATCGAACTGGACGCCCGGGTCGGCACAGGCCCAGGCGGCCTCGGCAATCTGGTCCCAGAGCTGGGCGGCCGGTAGGCTGTCGGCGACCTTGCCGTCGGTGCGCCGAATCAGTTTCCAGGTTCCGCTCTGCTCGACCGCCTCCAGGAACTCGTTGGTCAGGCGCACTGAGTTGTTGGAATTCTGGCCGGAGACGGTCAGGTAGGCCTCGGAATCCCAGTCGGTATCGTAGGTCCGAAACTGGATCGAAGTGGCGCCCTGGCGGGCGAACTGGATCACGCGCTGGATATAGTTATCGGGTACCATGGACTTGCGCGCCTGGCGCATCGCAGCCTTGAGCTGCGGGTTGCGCTTGACGTCGAAGGCGGCCTCCGGGTCGCCGCTTGCAGACGCGGTGTGGCAGGCCTGGATCACGGCGTTGAGGTGCTTGCTGCAAAGCTTGGAGCCGGCGACTAGGGCCGCGACTTTCTGCTCTTCGATGTTCTTCCAGTTGATGTAGTCGACGATGTCGGGATGGTCGATGTCGACGGTCACCATCTTGGCGGCGCGTCGGGTCGTGCCACCGGACTTGATCGCGCCGGCCGCCCGATCGCCGATCTTGAGGAAGCTCATCAGGCCCGACGATCGGCCGCCGCCGCTCAGCGGCTCGCCCTCGCCGCGCAGGCGGGAGAAGTTCGTACCGGTGCCCGAGCCGTACTTGAACAACCGGGCTTCGCGGACCCAAAGGTCCATGATCCCGTTTTCATTCACCAAGTCGTCGCCGACCGCCTGGATGAAACACGCGTGCGGTTGCGGGTGTTCGTAAGCCGAGGCCGCCTTGGTCAGCTTGCCGGTCTCGAAGTCGACGTAGTAGTGGCCCTGGCTGGGTCCGTCGATCCCGTAGGCCCAGTTGAGGCCGGTGTTGAACCACTGCGGCGAGTTGGGTGCGGCCATCTGGCGGGCCAGCATAAAGCGCATCTCGTCGTAGTAGGCGCAGGCGTCCTCTTCCTGGTCGAAGTAGCCGCCTTTCCAGCCCCAATAGGCCCAAGTTCCGGCCAGGCGGTCGAAGACCTGCTTCGCCGAAGTCTCGCCACCCTCGGCCCGCGGCCGCTTGCCGTCTTTGCCGGGTTCAGCATCCGGCGCGGAACGCCAGAGCCAAGCCGGGACCGCGTCCTCCTCGACCCGTTTCAGCTTGGCCGGAACGCCGCGCTTGCGGAAGTACTTCTGCGCCAGGATGTCGCAGGCGACCTGGCTCCAGTCGGACGGCACCTCGATGTCCGCCTGCTGAAACACCACCGAGCCGTCGGGGTTGCGGATTTCGCTCGACGTTTTGCGGAAAGCGATCGGCTCGTAGACATCTTTGCCCTCCTCGGTGAAGTGTCGCCTGATCCGCATGTGGCCCCCTTATTCATTTGCTTTGCCTGCGCTGGAGACCGGAGTCGCCAAGAATCCACTCGAAAATTCGGGGCCATTTCGGCCCAGAATCGTACCCAAATAGGGATCCAAGGCAGGTCTCGTGATGAGGGGGAAGGTAACCACAAAATCTGGGGAGTGTCACCAGATTTTGTGGTTAGCGCGGCCTATATCCGGAATAATCCCTAGATATAGTAGCGGCATTCCCTTGGGGTCAGGGACGGTTTTGGGAGCGCACCTGTGGGTGCCAGGCCAGCAGCACCAGGGCCGCGGTCACCAGCAGGGCGCCCAGGAACTGCAGGGGCGCCAGAAGCTCGCCCAGGATCACCGCAGCGATGGCGATGGTCAGCAGGGGCTCGGCATAGGACACGAGGCCGAGTCGGCCCGGGCGGGACAGGCCCATGGCGGCGAACTGGACGACGATGGCGACGGCATAGAAGGCGCTGGCGCCGACCAGCCCGGCCCAGCCGGAGAAGGCGTAGGGCAGGCTGAAGCCGCCCAGCAGCATCAGCGCCGCGGCCAGCAGCAGGGCGCCGCCCAGGTTGACG
The DNA here is from genome assembly GCA_030067055.1 of Kiloniellales bacterium. Next base: position 2,021 of record JASJAL010000083.1, read on the forward strand.
TAGACGGTGATCGAGAAGACATCGTGCAGGCCGGCCAGGCGCCGGCTGACCAGGACCGTGACGCTGGCACCGGCCGCAGCGACCAGGGCGAAGATCAGGCCCTGGGGGTCGAGGTCGCCGTGGACCGTGCCGACCGCGAGGCCGAGCCCGATCAGGGCGATCAGTCCCGCGCCGAGCTTCCGGCCGTTCAGCACCCGCGCCCCCGAGATCGGCACCAGCAGGGCGGCGACGAAGGGGAAGCAATAGAGCAGCAGGCAGGCCAGGCCGACCGGCAGGTAAAAGATCGCCGCCAGATAACTGACGTTGGTGACGAACCAGGACAGCGTGACCAGGGCGGTCAGGGGCCAGGCCTTGCGGGGCAGCAGGATCGGACGCCGGAACATCAGGATCATCATGACCAGCGCCAGGCTGCCCATCAGGTAGCGCATGAAGGCGACTGTCAGGGGATCGCTGCCGCCGTCGAAGGCGAGACGGGCCAGGGTCGGGATGCTGGCGAAGGAGACCGCAGCGACCAGGGCGAAGATCAGCCCGGCGACCCAGGGGTCGGTGCGCCCGACGCTGTGCTCTCGGGTCTGCCCGATTTCGCTCATGACTTTTGGACTCGCATTAGGCCATAAGGTCTAACGTCTGGGTCCTGCTTTTCGATTAAGGATATGTTTGCCCTTGCGGCAAATTCGCCTGAAATCCTGCGGGTTTCAGGCGGGTCTGGCGAGCGGCAGGTTGACCAGCAGGTTCTGCGGCTTGAGCTTCAGGCGGCCGTTCTCGGCCATGCAGAGCGCCAGATAGACCGGCCGGCCGGCGAGCTCGGGCCGCATCACGCCGGGGTCCTTGAAGTCGAGGCGGAACAGCGACAGCAGGCGGGCCAGACGCGCCTCGCCAACCTCGGCCCCGTTGTAGAGGTCGTTGAGCAGCCGCGAGCCCTCGGCATCCAGGCCGAGGTGCCAGGCCCATTTCTCGTCGCGGATCTCCTGGACCGGCTGCAGGCTGACCTCGATCTCGTGGAAGCGCCGGATCCAGGCCTCCAGGACCCGGCAGAGCGCATCCAGACCGGCCCCCGAGAAATTCAGGTTCAGAACCAGGTCGTGACGCTGGTCGCGCGACCAGTAGAGCGCGGCGTTGGCCTCGTCGATGACCTCGAGGTCGACCTGCCGCAGGGGCGTCTGGGCTTCCACGACCAGGCGGCCGAGATCGCCGAAGCCGCCGCTGGTGGCGTACATCTCAACGGTCTCGGCGTCGGCGGCCATGATGTGGCCGTCGTTGATCGTCACCTGCTGCTCGCGGAACAGCAGCTCCGCGGCCCTTGCCCTGAGGCCGTCCTCGCAACCTTCCAGCAGGCCACGGGCGATGACGTGGGCGAGCTGGTCGATGAACAACGGCGGCACCGGGATCCCCTTTGGCCCGGCACGCTCCGGCTCGGCAAAGATCTGAGCGTAGGCGGTCTCGACCGTGCCTGCCCGGACCAGGCGGTCGCGGAAGGCGAGCACGATCTGGTAGTTCTCCCGGGCGTCCGGGTCGGCGAGCTCGGACAGGCGAGCCTCGGAGACGGCCTCGCGCGGGTTGGCGACCAGGCTCCGGTGCAGCGCGATCTCGGCGGCGCAGGACTCTTCCACGGGCCGGATCTCAGGGCGCCGGAAATAGGCCTCCAGGAAGTCATCGGTGACCGCCAGGTGACCGGTCTCGGGGTCCTGCCGTAACAAATGGTAGCCGGAATCTCGCCAGAAGTCGGGCATGGCGCCACTATCGGGCGCACTCCGGGCGCTGTCCAGCCTACCGGGACCTACCGAGCCAAGGGACCTGATCGCAGCGTCTGGACGGGCGGCGAAGGAGGTGCAATAGTCGCGCCGGCCGAAATCTGCTGGATCAGGGCGCTATGGCACGAAACACGCTCGGCACGATTCTCCATACCTGGCTGCGCGGCGAGGAAGTCGGCAGGGACGGGTCCGGGAATCGCTATTTCCGCGAAAAGGGCGGCGGCCGGGTCCATCCCGACAGCATCCGCAAGGAGCGGCGCTGGGTGCTCTACGACGGCGAGCCGGAGGCCAGCCGGGTGCCGCCGGAATGGCACGCCTGGCTGCATCACACCACGGACGAGGTGCCGCCGGCCGGCGGTCCGGCGAAACGGCCCTGGCAGAAGGAGCACCAGCCGAATCTCACCGGGACCGAGCAGGCCTATCGTCCGCCGGGCCATACCCTGAGCGGCGGCCATCGGGATCCGGCCACGGGAGACTACGAGCCCTGGCGACCGGAGTGACCCGTCGCGACCAAACACCCCCTGCCGACCGGCGCTAGCCGGACTCACCTACTGGCATCCGGAGTGAACTCATGCAGAGGAACATCATCGAGACCGTGATGGGCGGCGTCGTGCTGATCGTGGCGGTGTTCTTCGTCGGCTTTGCCTTCACAAGCGCTGGGGTCCGCTCGGTTAGCGGCTACGAGGTCTCGGCGCGATTTGAGAACGCCTCGGGCCTTTCGCCCGGCACAGACGTCCGCATGAGCGGTGTCAAGATCGGCTCGGTTACGGGCCAGTCCCTTGACCCCGAGACCTTCTCCGCGGTCGTGACCATGACGATCCAGGGCGACCTCCAATTGCCATTGGATACCTCGGCGCGGGTTATCCCCGACGGTCTGCTGGGCGGGAATTTCGTCGAACTCGAGCCCGGCGGCGACCTGGATAACATCGAGCCCGGCGGCTCGATCGAATACACGCAGGGCGCCATCAACATCATCGACCTAGCGACCCGGCTGTTCTTCAGCACGACCGACGGCGGCGAGTCCGGCGAGGGCGGCGATGCCGGTGACGGCGGTGCGGCCGGCGGTGCCGGTGGGTTCGGCACCCAGCAATGAGCCCGGTGGCCGGCGACAACTCCTCCGCCCAGCATTGGGATCCGGAGCGCTACGCCCGAAATGCCCGCTTCGTGGCCGATCTCGGGGCACCCCTGGTCGAGCTGCTGGCGCCACAGGCCGGCGAGACGATCCTCGATCTCGGCTGCGGTGACGGGGCCCTGACCGAGACGCTGGTCGCCAAGGGCGCCGTGGTCGTCGGCGTCGACGGCAGCGCCGAGCAGGTGGCGGCGGCGCGGGCCCGAGGGCTCGACGCCCGGCAGGCCGACGGCCAGTCCCTGGACTTCGAGGCCGCTTTCGACGCGGTCTTCTCGAATGCCGCGCTGCACTGGATGCGCCAGGCCGATGCGGTGATCGCCGGCGTCTGGCGCGCCCTCAAGCCCGGCGGCCGCTTCGTCGGTGAGATGGGCGGGGCCGGCAACGTCGCCGGGATTACGACGGCGCTGATGGCGGCCGTGAACCGCCGGGGCCTCGATGGCGAGGCTGCCAATCCCTGGTATTTCCCGACGCCCGAGGACTATCGCCGACGCCTTGAAGGCCAGGGCTTCGAAGTGTTGAGCATCGCGCTGATCGATCGCCCGACGCCACTGCCGGGCCCCATGGCCGACTGGCTCGAGACCTTCGCCGAGACCTTCCTGAAGCTGGTTCCGGACGAGGCGCGCGCCGACCTGGCCGCGGAAGTCAGCGAGGCGCTGCGGCCGACCCATTGCGACGCGGAAGGACGCTGGACCGCGGACTACGTCCGTCTCCGGTTCTCCGCCCGCAAGCCGGGCTGATCCTCCGGCGGGCTTGCAGATTCGGCGGCTTCCGCTTAAGTCTCAGCACAAGGTTCCAGGGACCTGAGATCAATAGGAGGATCGCCCCCTTGGCGGCGCAGAAAGATCAAGGTTTCGACTTCCCGACCTGGCTTCAGCCTGACGGCATCCCGGTGTCCTGCATTGAGAAGATCAAGGTGCTGAACGAGAATCTCGAGGAGCTCCGCGACATGGCTCAGGACGCTCTGGAGGACGGCATTCTGATGGGCTGCGACGAGGAACAGATCCGCAAGGTCTTGCATCTCCTGGTAGATTCGCTCGCCAACCCCTATCGCGACAAGACCGAGAACGGTGCCTGAAATGCGGCTGGGACTGCTGGCAGCGCCGGCCCTGCTCGCCTGGCTCGCCCTTCCGGCGGCTGCGGCCGAGGTGGCCGTGCTTCAAGGCCTGGACAAGATCACCGCCCGGATCTCGACCTTCGAGGCGCCGGTCGACCAGATCGTCCGCTTCGGGACCTTCGAAATCATCGCCAGGACCTGCCACAAGACCCCGCCGGAGGAGCCGCCTGAGCGGGCCGCCTTCCTGGAGATCACCGAGGTCAGGCCGGACTCGCCCTCGGCGCCGATCTTCACCGGCTGGATGTTCGCCTCCTCGCCGGCGCTCTCGGCCGTCGAGCACCCGGTCTATGACGTGTGGGTGATCGACTGCAAGAGCACGTCCAGCTCGGCGGCCTCGAGCGCCACCGGGAACTGAGCGGTCACCGAGAGCGCTTGCGCCAGGCGCATCTTGTAGGCTTCGCGCGGGAGTTCCACGGCACCGAACTGACGGAGGTGCGGCGTCGTGAACTGGGTGTCCAGCAAGCTGTAACCGCCCTTGATCAGGCGCAGGACCAGGTGAACCAGGGCAACCTTGCTGGCCTCCGATTCCCGGCTGAACATGCTTTCGCCGAAGAAAGCCGCGCCGAGGGACACCCCGTAGAGCCCGCCGACCAGCTGGTCATCCCGCCAGCATTCGATCGAATGGGCAAAGCCCATGTGGTGCAGCTCGGTGTAGAGCCCCTCTATGGTCCGGTTGATCCAGGTGTCGGGCCGGTTCAGCCCCGGCTCGGCGCAACCCGAGATCACCTCGTCGAAGGCGTGGTTGCAGCGGACGTCGAAGTCATGTCGCCGCACCCGGCGTTTCAGGCGCCGCGGGATGTGAAACTTTTCGAGGGGCAGGACACCTCGGTTGTCGGGATCGATCCAGTGGACGACGGGGTCGTCCCGGCTCTCGGCCATTGGGAAGATCCCGATGGCGTAAGCCCTCAGCAGGAGCTCAGGATTGAGCTTCATCCGCCGGTTACCGTCCTCATTCAGGCCTCGGACGTCTGGTCCACGAACCTCTCGAGCCAATGAATATCATAGTCACCGTTGATGAAATCGTTAGCCCCAATCAAATCGTGGTGTAGCGGAATTGTCGTCTTGACCCCGTCAACCACGTACTCTTCCAGCGCCCGCCGCAGGCGCATCAGGCATTCGTTTCGATTGCGCCCGTGAACGATCAGCTTGGCGATTAGACTATCGTAATGCGGTGGAATCCGGTAGCCACCGTAGATTGCAGAATCGACGCGCACCCCTAGGCCGCCCGGAACATGATGGCTGGTGATGGTCCCAGGGCTGGGCATGAAGGTCTGGGGGTCCTCGGCGTTGATCCGGCATTCGATGGCGTGGCCCGAAAAGACGACGTCCTCCTGGGTCAGGGCCAGGGGCGATCCGGCGGCGATGCGGATCTGCTCGCGGACGATGTCGATACCGGTGATTGCCTCCGAGATCGGGTGCTCGACCTGCAAGCGCGTGTTCATCTCGATGAAGAAGAACTCGCCGTTCTCGTAGAGGAACTCCAGGGTGCCGGCGCTGCGGTAGCCGAACTTGCGCATAGCATCGGTGGCGATCTTGCCGATGCCCTCGCGCGCGCTTTCGTTGAGCGCCGGGGAGGGCGCCTCCTCCAGCAGCTTCTGGTGGCGCCGCTGCAGCGAGCAGTCGCGCTCGCCCAGGTGAATGGCGTTGCCCTGGCCGTCGGCCAGGATCTGGATCTCGATATGCCGCGGCCCGCCCAGGTAGCGCTCCAGGTAGACGGCGTCGTTGCCGAAGGCCGCCTTGGCCTCGCTGCGTGCCATGCCCAGCGCCTGGATCAGCCCGTCGCGGTCCTGGGCCACTTTCATGCCGCGCCCGCCGCCGCCGGCCGCCGCCTTGACCAGGATCGGGAAGCCGACGTCGTCGGCCACCCGGAGCGCCTCCTCGTCTTCGGTGATCGCCCCGTCGGAGCCGGGGACGACCGGGATCCCGAGGGAGACCGCCGCCTCCTTGGCCGCGACCTTGTCGCCCATCAACTGGATGTGCTCGGGCGAGGGGCCGATGAAGACGAAGCCGTGCTCCTCGACCATGGCCGC
>JASJAL010000084.1 GCA_030067055.1 Kiloniellales bacterium
CTTCGGGCGGCCGAGGATGCCATCGTCCTGGATACGACGGAGTTGGACAGCGAAGCGGCCCTGGCGGCCGCGATGGACATCGTCGCCGCACAACGGCGCCCGACCGGTCAATCGCCCGGCCGGGACTAACCGTAAGGCCGACAACGAAAGCCCGGAGGACCGGGAAGACCACCGGAGTCAACCGGTAGGCCCGTACACTCAAGCAAAAGGAAGACACATCTATGGCTCAAGCCACCGAGACCGCCGCCGACACCGCCCCGAAAAAAGAGAGTTTTGCCGCCCTACTGGAGGAATCCCTGGGCGACGTCGATAGCCTCGAGGGTACCGTCCTCAAGGGCCAGATCGTCGCCATCGAGGGCGACACCGCCGTCGTCGACGTCGGCCTCAAGTCCGAGGGACGGGTCGCCCTGAAGGAGTTCGCCCAGGCCGGCCAGGTGCCGGAGATGAAGGTCGGCGACGACGTCGAGGTCTACCTCGAGCGCATCGAGAACAAGCACGGCGAGGCCATGCTGTCGCGCGAGAAGGCCAAGCGCGAGGAGGCCTGGACCCAGCTCGAGAAGGCCTTCCAGGCCAACGAGCGCGTCTCCGGCGTGATCTTTGGTCGGGTCAAGGGCGGCTTCACCGTCGACCTTTCGGGCGCCGTGGCCTTCTTGCCGGGCAGCCAGGTCGATATCCGCCCGGTCCGTGACGTCACTCCGCTGATGGGCACGCCGCAGCCTTTCCAGATCCTCAAGATGGACCGCTCGCGCGGCAACATCGTGGTCTCGCGCCGCGCCGTCCTCGAGGAGACCCGCGCCGAGCAGCGCTCCGAGCTGGTCGCCAACCTCAAGGAAGGTCAGGTCCTGCAGGGCGTGGTCAAGAACATCACCGACTACGGCGCCTTCGTCGACCTCGGCGGGGTCGACGGCCTGCTGCACGTCACCGACATCTCCTGGAAGCGGATCAACCACCCGACCGAGGCGCTGTCGATCGGCCAGAACGTTGATGTCCAGGTCATCCGCTTCAACCCGGAGACCCAGCGCATCAGCCTTGGCATGAAGCAGCTCGAGGCCGATCCCTGGGAAGGCGTCGGCGCCAAGTATCCGATCGGCACCAAGTTCACCGGCCGGGTCACCAACATCACCGATTACGGCGCCTTCGTCGAGCTGGAGGCAGGCATCGAAGGCCTGGTCCACGTCTCGGAGATGAGCTGGACCAAGAAGAACGTGCACCCCGGCAAGATCGTCTCGACCAGTCAGGAGGTCGAGGTCATGGTGCTGGACGTCGACGAGCAGAAGCGCCGCATCTCGCTGGGCCTCAAGCAGTGCCTGTCCAATCCCTGGCAGGCCTTCGCCGAGAGCCATCCGGTCGGCAGCGAACTCGAGGGCGAGATCCGCAACATCACCGAGTTCGGTCTCTTCGTCGGCCTTCCGGGCGAGATCGACGGCATGGTCCACCTCTCCGACCTGGACTGGTCGCGCTCCGGCGACGAGGCGGTCAAGGACTACAAGAAGGGCGACACCACGCGCTGCAAGGTCCTGGACGTCGACACCGACAAGGAGCGGATCAGCCTCGGCATCAAGCAGCTTGGCGAAGACCCCTTCCAGGCCTCAGCCGACACGCTGCGCAAGGGCGCCGTCGTCACCGGCACGGTCAGCCGGGTCCAGGACAACGGCATCGAGGTCACCCTGGCCGACGGCCTGGTCGGCTTCATCCGCAAGGCCGAGCTGTCGCGTGACCGCAGCGAGCAGCGGCCCGATCGCTTCGCCGTGGGCGAGAAGGTCGACGCCAAGGTGACCACCGTCGACAAGAAGACCCGCAAGGTGACCTTGTCGATCAAGCAGCGCGAGGTCGAAGAAGAGAAGCAGGTCATGGCCGAGTACGGCTCCGCCGAATCCGGCGCGACCCTGGGCGACATCCTGGGCGCCGCGATCTCCAAGGCCAAGAAGGAGACCAAGCCGGAAGAGACCGAGGAAGCCAAGCCGGCTAAGAAGGCCAAGGCCAAGAAGGAGGAAAAGGCCGAGGACTCCGAGGAGGCAGCGGCCGAGGACTCCGAGGAGACCGCAACCGAGGAGGCCAAGCCCAAGGCGAAGGCCAAGCCAAAAGCGAAGGCCAAGGCGAAGGACGACGCCGAGGTCGCCGGAGACACGGAAAAGGATGAGGCCGAGGAAAAGCCGGCCGAGTCCGAAGACTAAGACCCGATCCGGCCGCGCAGCCCGCGCGGCGGCGAAGAAAAAAGCCCGGTGGCCTCGCGCCGCCGGGCTTCTTTATTTTTTGCACGCTCTTTGCGATCTCAAAAAAACGTCGTTATCTGAACGGCTTATCCTTGACGCCGAGATGAGGCTCTGGCAGCCTTACGGGACTTGGTCGGAAGGCGCGCAACAAATCGGCGCAAAAATCACCTAGGCGTACTTCACGACCACTTGTGCTGGGGGGCGTTCCCCGTGGGAGGGGGGCATGACGAAATCAGAACTCATTCAGCGTATCTCCGAGCAGAATCCGCATCTCTTCCATCGTGACGTGGAACGGATCGTGACCACGATCTTCGACGAGATCGCGGAATCCTTGGCCCGCGGCAACCGGGTCGAGCTGCGCGGCTTCGGCGCCTTCTCGGTCCGCCAGCGCGGCGCCCGGGTCGGACGCAATCCGCGGACCGGCGACGCGGTGATGGTCAAGGAAAAGTCGATCCCGTTCTTCAAGACGGGCAAGCAGCTGCGCGAGCGCCTGAACCAAAGCTGACCCCTGGCAGCCGCGGCGCCCGGGATTGAAGCCCGGCGCCGCGCCGGACGGGGTCGAAGCCCGAGAGGCAGCGGTGAAGTTCCTGGCTTGGTTCCCACGTATCCTGATCACACTTATCGGCGTCATCCTGGCCATCGTGGTGGTGTCCTTCGCGCTCTCCAATCGGCAGCGCGTGACGCTCGACCTCTGGCCCTTCGAGCTCAGCCTCGGCCTTCCGCTCTTCCTGATGGTCCTGCTCAGCTTTCTGATCGGTTTTCTGGCGGGCGGTTGCGTCATGTGGATCTCCTCCGGCGCCAGCCGGCGGCAGGCTCGCGAGGCCCGGCGGAACGCGACTCGCCTCGAACGGCGGGTGGCCGAGCTCGAACAGCGAACCCCGGAAAGCAAATCCGCCGGTGGACGCCTGCCGATGGTCGCAAACGGCAACTAGGAGCCATGCGGATCATCACCTCAGCGGAGGTCGAGGCCGCACTGGAGTTCAAAGACCTGATCGAGCGCCTGCGCGAGACCTTTCGCAAGGGCGCCGAGGTGCCGGTCCGCCACCACCATGCGATCGGCGGCGGCAGCGACGCGACCCTGCTGCTGATGCCGGCCTGGCAGCCCGGCCGCCACATCGGGATCAAGCTGGTCACGGTCTTTCCGCACAACGGTGAACGCAGTCTGCCCTCGGTGATGGGGGCCTATCTGCTGTTGAACGGCACGACCGGAGAGCCGCTGGCGATGATCGACGGCCCGACCTTGACGGTGAAGCGCACGGCGGCCGCCTCGGCGCTGGCCGCCGGCTACCTCGCGCGCCAGGATTCGGAGCGGCTGCTGATGATCGGCACCGGTGCCCTGGCCCCCTACCTGATCCGGGCCCATGCCGAGGTCAGGCCGATCTGCAACGTGCTGATCTGGGGCCGCAACCCGGACAAGGCCGAACAGCTGGCCCGCCGATTGAACCGCCGCGACTTCAAGGTTGCGGCGACGACCGACCTCGAGGCGGCGGTGCAGGGTGCCCACATCGTCTCCGCCGCGACCATGACGCTGGAGCCGCTGATCAAGGGCGCCTGGCTGCAGCCGGGCCAGCACCTGGATCTGGTCGGCGGGTTCCGGCCCGACATGCGCGAGGCCGACGATGACGCCGTGTTGCGCGCCCGGGTCTTCGTCGATACCCGCGACGGCGCCTGCAGCGAGGCAGGAGACATCGTGCAGCCCCTGGAGTCCGGAGTCCTGACCGAGGATGACATCGCCGCCGACCTCTTCGACCTGACCCGCGGCGAACGGGCCGGCCGGCGCTACTACGACCAGATCACGCTGTTCAAGTCCGTGGGCACCGCCCTGGAAGATCTCGGCGCGGCGCAGCTGGCCTACGAGCGCGCCTGACGGCGGAGCGGGAGGCCGCGGGCCTCTTCGCCCGACTGGGCCGTCTGCGACGCCCCGGTCGCGTGACAGCCCCCGCGGCGGCTGCTAGAAGGCCGCCATGCCGCCGCAAGATCGCATCCTCGTTGCCCTCGACACGCCTGATCTGGCGCGGGCCAAGGCCCTGGGCGCAGCGCTTTCCGGACTGGTCGGCGGCCTGAAGATCGGCAAGGAGTTCTTCGCCGCCCATGGCCCCCAGGGCGTCCGCGAGGTCGCCGGCGGCCAAGCCCTGTTCCTCGACCTCAAGTTCCACGACATCCCCAATACGGTCGCCGGCGCGCTGCGTGCCGCGGTCGACCTGGAGCCGCTGATCGTCAACGTCCATGCCAGCGGCGGGCGAGCGATGATGGCGGCGGCCGCGGAGGCGGTCCGCGACGCCGCGGCCGCGCGCGACATCCAGCGGCCCCGGCTGATCGGCGTTACCGTGCTGACCAGCCTGGACGACGCCGATCTGGACGCGGTCGGCCAGCGCGGCCCGGCGGCGGACCAGGTGCTGCGCCTGGCCCGCCTGGCGCAAGACTCGGGGCTGGACGGCGTGGTTTGCAGCCCGCGTGAGATTGTCGGGCTTCGCGAAGCCCTGGGCCCGGACTTCCTGCTGGTGGTACCCGGGATCCGGCCGGACTGGGCCGCCAAGGGCGACCAGAAGCGGGTCACCACGCCGACCGAGGCCCTGGCCGCCGGCGCCGACTACCTTGTCATCGGCCGCCCGATCACCGGCGCCGACGACCCGGCCGCGGCGGCCCGCCGCATCGCAGAGGAGCTCGCCGCCGCAGCGGCTTAGGCCGAAGGCAGGAGTCACCCGAGGCAGTTCCACCAAACCGAGGACCCTATGCGACCATCCCCACTACCGGGGATGGCAGCGGCGACGACTCTTGCTAGAAAGGCTCCACTCGGGCACGCGCCGCCAAGGCGTAGCCGAATTGGAACTGAAGGGACCAGGAACATGGCCGAGGCGTCGCCGCCGAGTCAGCCGCTCCGGAAGCTACCGGTCTTCGAGGTCGTCGGCGAAACCTACGGCAGCTTCTTTCGCTATCTGCGCTATCTGCCGCAGGCCGCGTTGCTGCCGGTCGTGTTATCGGTGCCGCTTTATTGGGTGTCCCTGCAGTCCACGAAGCAGATGATGATCGATCCGAGCGCCGCCGCGAGTTTCTTGCTGTGGTCGATTCCGATAAACCTCGCGTTTTTCGCGATCTTCATGCTGTTCTATGCCTCCTGGTACCGCCTGTGCCTGATGGGACCCAACGCCGGGCGTCCTCCCTGGTTCCCCCTACCGAAGCGCCGCCACTGGCGCCTTCTCGGCTACTCCCTGCTGATGATCGTGATTTACCTCGTGATTGCGATCTTCGGAGGCATACCGGTTCTCATCGGCGCCGCTCTCACCGGGGCGCTCACGACGACAGGAGCCCAACCGGAACTCTCGGGCGGTGGCGTGAGCCTCTTGGGGCTGTGGCTAATCTTCCTGTTCGTCCTGGCTATTTTCGTAATGCTGCGCTTGTGTTTCGTTTTTCCCGCCGTCGCCGTCGACGAGGACTACGCCTTGCGCCACTCCTGGGGTCATACCAAGGGCCAAACGCTTCGGCTCTTCGTCGCCCTGCTGATGACCTGTCTTCCGGTCTACGTTGTGATGATGGCTATCAGCATCGCCACGACACCGTCGATCTTCCAGCGAGCGGATCCTGGACAGTTCCAAGATCCGGTTCTGGCGATCGAAGAGCTCCAGAGCCAGATGCTCACATCCCTGTTCGTCGGCCTCCCCCTGGGGCTAGCCTTTATGGCGCTCTCCGTCGGCACCCTTGCCGCTGCCTTCAAGTCGGTCACAGGCTGGTATCCGGGACCAGACTCGACCTCGCCGACGGTCCCCAGCGACCCCCACGGTGCCTAGAGCCTGATCGCTGCGCACCTGCAAGATGTGAAGCGCGAAACAGCCTCTTGCTGGTATAGCCGGTTCAAGATTGACGGCTCAGGCCGACTTGACACGAGCCGATCTTGACCCGAGCCAGGGCCAGACGGTCCGCCGCAAGCCGCGACTCGCCCCGCACCTCCAATCGATTGATTGGCGTGGCAGCGGGGCCCACCTCTGCTACAGATGACGCCCGCCCGGGATCAGGAGGTAGCCCAGAGCTGGGCCCGGCGGAGGGACGGAGCGACGATGAGCCAGCAAGGACCGCCGCAGGACGCGCTGCGCAAGCTGCCTGTCTTCCAGACAGTCGCGGAAGCCAACGCCATGGTCTTCGGCAACCTGCCGAGCCTGGCTAAGGCGGCGGCGCTGCCCTTCGTGATGTCGCTCGGGATCAGCTTCATGGCCCAAGGCAGCCCCTTCTCGCCGGCCTGGAGCCTGGCCCTCAGCCTGCTCGGCCTGATCCCCGACACCTACTTCGGCGTCGCCTGGCATCGCTACGTCCTGCTGGGTGCCAAGCGGGCAACGCCGACCACCCTGCCGCCGATCGCGCCCCGGCACTGGCGCTTCCTCGGCTATGCCGTGGTGATGCTGATGATCACCGGGCTGCCGGGCCTCGGGCTGCGATCCGCAGTCCAACCGCTCTACGAGGTTCAGGGCCAGCCGGCACCCGAGCTGGTCACCGAGGTTTTCGGCAACATGCTGCCCTTCCTGGCCCTCCTGATCTTCGCCTTCGTGCTGATGCTGCGGCTGTACTTCGTCTTCCCGGCGGTTGCGGTCGACGAGCGCTACGGCCTGGCGGATTCCTGGCGCCACACCCGAGGTCAGGCCCTGCGCCTGTTGCTGGGCCAGTTGATCCTGGTCATTCCCGTGGCGATCGTGATCTACATGGCGGCCGGGGCCTTGACCGGCGGCACGCCTGGAGAGCCCAGTCTGGCCGCGCTGATCGTGACCATGATGCTGTTCTACGTCGGCATGGGGCTCGTGTTCGCCTTCATCTCCATCGCCTTTCGCGAGTGCACGGGCTGGATCCCGGCTGCGCAGGCCGGGCCGCCCGACAGGATCGGGAGAGAGGAAGAGGAACAGGAGGGGTGATGGCGGTCGAGGCCAAGATCTGCGGCATCCGGGAGGATGCGGCCGCGCGCGCCGCGGTCGAAGGCGGGGCGGCCTTCGTCGGCTTCATCTTCTATCCGCCCAGCCCGCGGGCGGTGGCCCCGGAGGTCGCGGCGCGGATCGCGGCCGGCTTGCCTTCCGGCCTGGGCAAGGTCGCGGTCACGGTCGACGCCGACGACGCGGCCCTGGGCGCGATCCTCAAGGCCTACGACTTCGATCTCTTGCAGCTCCATGGCAAGGAGAGCCCCGCCAGGGTCGCCGAGGTGCGCGAGCGCTTCGGCCGACCGGTCATGAAAGCGATTCCGGTCGCCGGCGCCGAAGACCTCGGACGCGTCCGCGACTACCTGCCGGTGGTCGACCGTCTGCTCTTCGATGCCAAGCCGCCCAAGGACATGAAGGGCGCGCTGCCCGGCGGCAACGCGCTGAGCTTCGACTGGACCTTGCTGGCCGGAAAGGACTGGCCGAAGCCCTGGTTCCTCTCGGGCGGCCTGGACGCCGGCAACCTGGCCGAGGCGCTGCGGGTCACCCGCGCGCCCGCGGTCGATGTCTCCTCGGGCGTCGAGGACAAGCCGGGTCGCAAGAACCCTGACAAGATCGCCGCCTTTCTGCAGGTCCTTTCGGCGGCCTGACGGCCCGGCCTTAGCGTCGCCTTAACTCCCGCAGAGCCAGAGTCTGCGCCGCCTTTGCCCGGATCGCCCGGCACCGAGAGCATTGCGGGCCCGGGCGCAATCGGGCAAAGTCCGCGCCCTGAGGCTCCCTTTTTAGGCAATCACGCCACCCATGGAACAGCTCAACACCTATCGCGCGGGTCCGGACGAGCGCGGCCACTTCGGCATGTACGGCGGCCGCTACGTCGCCGAGACCTTGATGCCGCTGATCCTCGACCTGGAGCAGGCCTACGAGGCGG
>JASJAL010000085.1 GCA_030067055.1 Kiloniellales bacterium
GGTCCGCTGCCGGCCTCGACGCGGTCAACCGCCGGAGTCCGATTGTCCATGATGAACGTCCCTTCAGGAGAAGGCGTTGCAGTGGCGTCGTGGCGGCGATGGCCGTATTTCACCGGACGGAGGCATAGCGGCGCTTGCGCCTCAGCTCTGTCCGGGCTTGCGCCCGATCGTAAGGGCGGTCCGGAAGTTGCTGTCCCCGTCGATGAACGCGGCTTCCGGTCCGGCGCCGGTGGCGTCGAAGAAGCGCGCCATGAAGCACCTGAGCGACGCGCAGAGGGCGATGTCCGAGATCTGTACGTCGCTGAAGCCGGCAGCACGCAGCGCTTCGATATCCTCTTCGGTGATCCGGGAGGCGTCCTTGGCGACGGCTTCGGCGTAGTCCAGCATCGCGACGTCGCGGTCGTCGAGGCCGGCGTTACGAAAGTCGCGCTGGACCGAGAGGACCGTCTCCTTCGATCCGAGGTCATCCAGGAGCTGCTTGCCGTAGACCATGGCGCAGTAGGTGGAAGGGACCTGCTGGGCCGCTATGAAGGTGATCAGGCGCCAGTCTCTCGGGGTGAGCGAGAAATTGGCCTTCACCTGGGCGAAGAAGTCTTCCCACAGCGGCAGAAGGTCGGGGCGCGAGGTCCAGCACGCAGTGGCCGACATCACAAAGCCGAGGTTCGCCTTGTGGGCGGCGTAGATCTCCGCCACCCGGCCGGTCGCCTCGTCCTCGCCGATCGTCTTCAGGAACATCGGCCATTCCCCATTGGAAACCTGGTATCCCAGACCAGCTCAGGCGCCGGAGGCCGCGCGGGCTTCGCTGCCGGTCAGTTCCTGCTGTTCTCCACCGGCGTGCGCGGCTTCCTGCGCTGCAACCGTGAGCTCGTAGAGGGTTTCGCCGAACACGATCTGCGCCCCGTGTATCAGCTTGAGCGCGATGTTCTGGGTATAGCCGTTGTCGTTGATCAGCGAGGTCGCCATGTCCGGCGTGATCTTGTTCCCGCGAATCAACTGGTCGAGCGTACCGTTCTCGATGACGTCGCCGGCGTCGACCTTCGCGGACAGCGCTTCGATCGCCCGCAAGGAGGCCTCGCGGTCCGGGACCAACTGACCCACGCCCCGCACGGCCTCGGCGACCAGCTTGCAGATGGCGGCGTATTGCTCGCGGATCTCGGTGTTCTCGGACTTGGCGAAGCGCGCCACGTTCTTCTGCAGATGCTTCACGTCCTTGACGGCCTGAACGATATCCCGCCCGACGATCCGGATCGAATTGAGCGCCTCCACCTGCTCGGGCAGCATTTTCGGTTCGGCCTCGCTGCTGAACTCGAGTATGGCGCCGTAGAGGCCCTTGATGCGACGCTGATAGAGGTCGTCGAAGTCTGTTTCGGTGTCCGGACGGGCCTCCTGGAGGAGCTGCTCCAGGCCCCGATCCGAACGGAGCCCCTCGTAGCTAAGCCCGATGCCCTGGGCGATGTAGTCCGCCGCGTTGTCGAAGAGATGTCCCACCTCCTGGTAGACCGCCTTCAAGGCCGCGTCCGGGAAGTCGAGTGAGGCATCGTTCAGATAGCGCGGTGTGGCGACGTCCAGGGCCGCTTCTGGGATAATGCGCTCCAGGAAGGCCACGAGTTGCGAAATGAAGGGCACCGTCAATATGACGCCGACGACGTTGAAGAGGGTGTGGAAGACAGCGAACTTCAGGGTGAAGTTGTCGGGGGCGATGCCGATCGCTGCGCTGACGACGTCCACCACGATGGCAATGTAGGTGAGCAGTGCCACAGCGAGCAGACCGCTGGCCAAATTGAAGATGAGATGGGCGCCGGCCAGGCGCTTGCCGGCGGCGTTCGCGCTCATCGCTCCGATCAGCGCCGTCACCGTCGAGCCGATATTGGAGCCGATGGCGATCGCCAGGCTGTTCTCGTAGGTGATCTGGCCGGCGGCGAGCGCGGCGATGGCGAGAATCAGGGTCGCATGGCTCGACTGCATGACAACGGTCGCGACGATCCCGACCGCGGTATAGATCAGGACGCCGGCGAAGCCACTAACGGCAAACTGGGTCAGGTCCAGGCTGTCCTGGAAGGTCTCGAAGCCGACCTTCATGAAGTGGATGCCGAGGAAGAGGAAGCCGATTCCAGCAAGGATGAAGCCCGCGCCTTTCAATGCCTTGGAGGACTGGAAGTTGAGGACCGCGCCGAACACGATCATCGGCATGGCATAGGCCGAGATATTAATGTTGAGGCCGATGCCTGCGACCAGCCAGGCGCCGGTGGTGGTCCCGATGTTGGAGCCGAAGATGATGCCGATGCCGGCGGCGAGGCCAATCAGGCCGGCGCTCATGAAGGAGATCGTGATCACCGATACGAGCGAACTCGACTGCATCAGGGTGGTCGTGACGAAGCCGAAGCTGAGGCTCTTCCACAGCCGGTCGGTGGAAGCGCGCAGCACCTTTTCCAGCACACCGCCGGTGAAGGCCTTGAAGCCCTCCTGCATCGACATCATGCCGAAGATGAAGATCGCGACTCCGGCTGCGATCTCCTTGAATTGCGGACTGACCCAGAAACCCCAGCCGAGGACCAAAAGGATCGCCGGCAAAAGTAGCTTCTTCATTTTCCTCATCCCCCCATGGCCCGTGTGACTGCGTTCGACCAGATGAGGCGCCGGCCAGTGCAGTTCGATCAGCGCAAACACGAAGCCTATCCCTTAGTGCCGCGGCTTCGCAAGGGCGGGGTTGACAAGTTGTTGAGGCGGATGGGCGATCTTGGAAGTGGGCCGCGCCGGCTTGTCGAAACGATGAGACTTAGGCCCTCTGACTGACGTCACACGTCGACTTGCGTGGCGCGAGCGGACGGGTGTACCATTTTGCGACTCCTTCTTCATAGGGGAGTGAAGTCGCCCAGGCGATCGGTCGGGTCGCCACGAAAACGGGTGCGAATATCTCAGGAAAGGGGGTTAGCCATGGGTCCGCCGGACCATTGAAGGCCCCGCCAAGGGTAACTTTGGCGGGGCTTTCGTTTGTCCGCCTCCCCGAGCGTCTCCTCATCGCAGGACCGTCGCACCACGGTATCTCGCGATGGAGTCTGACACTGCAAAAGAGCCTCTGATTCATCCGTCAGGCATGACTTGGCGTAGAGTGGCTGTGACCGTGCAACAGCCTCGGAGAGCTCTCGCATGATCGTCACGCCGATCTATGCCGCGTTCTGCGGCCTGCTGCTGATCTTCCTGTCGCAACGCGTGATCCGGCAAAGGCGACGCTTTAAGGTCGCCCTCGGGGATGACGGTGAAGCGGAAATCCGGCGCGTCATGCGCGTGCAGGCCAATCTGGTCGAATACGCGCCGATCGCGCTCATCCTGCTCGCCCTGGCCGAGCTGCAAGGCCATGCATTCTGGCTGCTCCACGGTCTTGGCCTGCTGCTGATCTGCGGACGTCTACTGCACGCCTTCGGGGTCTCGCGTACGCCGGAGGATTTCCGCTTCCGCGTTGCCGGCATGGCATTGACGTTTGCAGCTATCGCCATCGCGAGCCTCATGAATCTGGCGGGCGTCCTGCTGCTCTGGTAGCGGCAGTCTCCGCTGGGCGCCGGGGAATCCGGTGCTATCATGCCGCCGGTTTTCGAGGGAGGAGGGTTCTCATGGAGTTGAGGTTCAGTACCTGGCAGGAGGTCGAGGCCTACCTAGCGCGCAGCCGGGCGATCATCATGCCGATCGGCTCGACCGAGCAGCACGGCCCCAACGGTCTGATTGGCACCGATGGGCTCTGCCCGGAGGCCTTGGGCCTCGCCCTCGGCGAGAAGCTGAACGCGCTGGTCGCGCCGACCATCTCGGTCGGCATGGCCCAGCATCATCTCGGCTTTCCCGGCTCCATCACGCTCAGGCCCTCGACCCTCCTGGCAGTGCTGCAGGACACCGTGAACTCGCTGATCCGCCACGGATTCGACTCCTTCTATTTCCTCAACGGCCACGGCGGCAACATCGCGACTGTCGGCGCGGCCTTCTCGGAAATCTACGCCCAGACCAGCCTGCAGCCCGGCTCGCACAACCGGCCCTCGATCCGATGCAAGCTGACCAACTGGTGGGACGCGCCGGGGGTCAAGGCGCTGTGCGACCAGCTCTTCGGCGACCAGGACGGCGGCCACGCCACCTGCTCCGAGATCTCGCTGACCCAGTACGCCTATCCGGACAGCATCAAGAGCGCCGAGATGACCCCGGGCAAGGCGCCCTACGGCCCGATCTACGACGCCGAGGACTTCCGTCGCCGCTTTCCCGACGGCCGTATGGGCTCCAACCCGACCCTGGCCAACCCGGAGGCGGGCGAGAAGATCTTCAACACCGCGCTCGCCGGGCTGGAGACGGATTTCAAGAGCTTCGTGGCGAACGGGACCGGGTCGGCCTGAGGCCCCGTTGGCATGGCGGCTGAGCGGCTGAGGGCGGCCTTGCTGACAGTGCACCGTGCTTCCGCCCGCGCTGCGCAGTTCCCCTTGCGTCCGACGATGTGCAAAGATCTCCGCCCTGTCGGGGGAAGGTCGGGATATGACGGGGTAGGGGAGGATCTGCCGTGACGGCTGAGATGGCCTACGTATTCGGCGTTCTCGCGGTCGCCATTGTTCTCTTTGCCAGCGGCAGGGTGCGCCTCGACGTCGTGGCCCTGTTGGTCGTCTTCGCCCTTGTACTCGGCGAAGTCGTGACCCTCCGCGAAGCGTTCGCCGGTTTCAGCAACTCGGTGATCCTGATGATCGCCGGCCTCTTCATCGTCGGCGAGGCCCTTGTCACCACCGGGATCGCCTTCGCCATCGGCGAGTGGCTGATGCGCGTCGGCGGCGCCAGCGAAACGCGCTTGCTCGCCTTGCTGATGGTAGTGGTCGGCTGCGTCGGCGCCTTCATGAGCTCGACCGGCATCGTCGCCCTCTTTCTGCCGATCGTGCTCAGCATCTCGGCTAAGACCGGCTACGCCAAGACCCGTCTCTTGATGCCCTTGTCCTTCGCTGCCCTGATCAGCGGCATGATGACCCTGATCGCGACGGCGCCGAACCTGGTCGTCAGCGCCGAGCTGCAGAAGCAAGGGCTGGAGCCCTTCGGCTTTTTCGACTTCACCCCGATCGGTCTTGCCGTCCTCGTGGTCGGCATCCTGTACATGCTTCTCGTCGGCCGGAGGCTGCTGTCGGCCGGTCGACCGGAAGACGAGGGACGTCGTGACGAGATGACCATAGAGGGTCTGGTCGAGCGCTACGGTTTGGCGGGCCGGTTCCTGCGCCTTCGGGTTCCCTTTGGGTCGCCGCTGGTCGGACACGCCGTCGGAGCGATCGAGCTCCGTACGGTCTTCGACATCGCTGCGGTCGCCATCGAACGCCGCAGGGGCCGCCAGCTCTCCATCAAGCCGGTCCTGCCCCACTCGGAACTCAGGGCTGGCGACATCCTCTACGCGGTCGGGACCGATGCTGCGGCCACGCATTTTATCGCCGACCAGGGCCTCGAGCAGCTGCCGATCGAGTCCGCCCCCCTCCGGGACATACAGCGGGAGTTGGGCCTGGCCGAGGTGATGATTCCGCCTGACTCGAAGCTGGTCGATCAGACCCTCCGGGATGCTGAATTCCGCTCCCGGCATCACGTGACCGTCCTGGCGATCCGCCGCCGCGGCGCGCCGATCGAGGCAAGCTTCACGGAGGAGGCCCTGGAAGTCGGCGACACGCTGCTGGTCGGCGGCGGCTGGAAGGACCTTGGACTTCTTCAAGCCGAGAAGAAGGATATGATCCTGCTCAACCTGCCCATCGAGCGGGAGGACTTCGCGCCGGCACGCCACCAGGCGCCCTGGGCGCTCACCATCCTGGTCGCGATGATCGCGACGATGACCTTCGGGCTGATCCCGAACGCCATCGCCGTCCTCATGGCCGCGTTGGCGATGGTGGCGACCCGCTGCCTTTCCATGGAGGCGGCCTACAAGGTGATCAACTGGCCGAGCCTGGTCCTGGTTGCCGGGATGCTGCCCTTGGCGACCGCCTTGATGAACACCGGGGCGACCGACCTTATCGTCGACGGACTGGTGGCCTCGTTCGGGGATTTCGGGCCAACCGCGATGATGACCGGTTTGTTCCTCCTGACCGCGGTGCTCGGACTGTTCATCTCCAACACCGCGACGGCCGTACTCCTGGCGCCGATCGCGATCGGCATCGCTGGCGACATGGGGGTGGCGCCCTACGCCTTCGCGATGACTGTGGCCGTGGCCGCCTCTGCCGCTTTCATGACGCCGGTGTCGACGCCGGTGAACACGCTCGTCGTCGCTCCCGGCGGCTATACCTTCAAGGACTTCGTGAAGGTCGGCGTTCCCATGACCCTCTTGGTGATGGTCGTGGCCGACCTGCTAATCCCGTTGCTGTTCCCCTTTTAGGAGTCCGGCCGGCTCCGGCCACCGCTGTCGTCCAGCCACTCGATCGTCCGGGTCTCCAGGAACTCGTAGAAGGGGTTGTGCCGCAGGCGCAGCAGCCGGTCCGAGGAGAACAACAACAGCCCCAGTTCGCCCTTCAGGTCGATCTGACCGAGAAATACCAGGTCTTCGTTGTCGGGCGGGCGTTGGCCGTACAAGGGATCGTCCGGAGGGAACGGCAGGGCCACGTGGGAGAGCGAGATGACCCCCAGCGGCCAGTTGAGCCCGATTGGCTCTAAGGCCGCATCGCTCGAGAGCGGCGCCTTGCGGCGGCTGACCACGGCGTCGGTCTCCGGGTTCTCGTTCGTGATCAGGACCAGCTCGAAAGGCAGGGTCTCGCTCCCCATCAGCCGGTCGATCAGCGGGCTTGGGTCGGAAACCACCAAGGTCGACTTGGCGCTCTTGCGGTTGATGTCGAATAGGACGAGTTCGTGATCGCCGGGCGCCAGGTGCTCGAGCAGGTTGTCGACCACGGCATCGACCGAAACCGTCGCATCGACGCTCGACAGAAAGATCAGGGTCGGCGGAAAGCCCTCGATCGGGCCCGCTGCGGCCATGGCCTCGACGCGCTCGGCCAGAGAGACCGTCAGACGATGAACCTGGACGATCGAATTGGTCGTGAAGGAGTTGTAGTTGAAGGGATCGAACTCCGGCACGACGTCCGCCCAGGCGAAGCCCTTCAGGCCCGGCAGGTCCGCCAGTCGCGCCTTCCACTTTGCCAGCGTTGCCAGCGGGCTGATCCCGATTGCCGGGGACACCAGGGTCAGGCTGGCCGGCGGCGGCGCGACCGCGCCCTCGATGGCATCCAGGGCGTACTCGACGGCCAGGGCCGAGCCGGTCGAATAGCCGATCATGTGGACCGGGCCTTTTCCGACCTTGGATGTCAGGTGCGCCATTCCGAGGCGCACCGCTGCGGTGGTGTCTTCCCAGCTTGCAGATAAGAGGCCGGACGGGATCGTCCCGTGGCCGGGAAGGCGCAGGCCGAGCACCCAGTAGCCGCTTCGGTTTAGAGCTTCGCCGATCGCCCGCAGGCTGTAGGGCCCGTCTGACCTGCCGTGGAGCAGAAGCACGCCCCCGGCGGGCGTATCGGCGGGAAGCTCGAAGCTGCGGTTCCAGTTCGTCTCGCGCCGCCGCGGGTCGGCTGCGCTGCCAGAGCTGTAGCGGACCAGCTCGTAGGCCGGACCGGTATCGACGCGCGCGAAGACCTGCCGGTCCAATTGCGCGAACAACTCGTCCTCCAGCCGCCGATAGTCATCGAAGCTCCGGATTTCCTTCGCCCGCTCCGCCGTGAACTCCGCATCCAGCTTCTCGGTGTGCCAAAGCTGCAGCTCCGGTGCGCTGGGCGCGACCATGTTGTGCATCACCACCGCACCCGCAACGAAGGCGAGCGCACCGAGAGTGAGCAGCAGCACCGTGCGCCCAAGCAGTGAGAGTGCGCGTCCCATGTTGGCTATCTCCCGAGTCGGTCCAGATCGCTAACGGCCACGGGTCAGGACCCAGTAGGTTTTTCCGTCCGGTGTCTTGACCTTGTAGAGCAGGCGGCTGCGCGGCGGACCGGGATTGGTCAAGCGCAGGAAGAGATCGTCGAAGAACTCCGGCGTCTCGAGGCT
>JASJAL010000076.1 GCA_030067055.1 Kiloniellales bacterium
CCCCGGACGATGCTTCCGGTCGCGAGCGCGGCGGTCGCCGGCGGTGGATGGGTGATGGTCGCGTGGACGCCGCTGGTCGCCTTGGGGGCGGCGCTGGTGGTGAAGCGCGGCGGCGGAAAGAAGACGTCGCTCATCCGGTCCCGTCCCGGTTGGACGGCGGAGTGGCGGCCAGCTGTCGGGCCAGGGTCTCGACGTCGCCGGCGGCGTTGCAGTTGGGATGGCGGGTCAGGAGCGGCTCCTGGCAGCGGATCGCGTCCTTGACCTTGGGGTCGCGGCGGATCACCCCGGCCAGGGGCGGATCGGCCTTCAGGAAGGAGGTGCAAGCCTTGCGCAGGGTGGCGTAGGTTCGCTCGCCCTCGGGGCGCGAGGCGGCCATGTTGACCACGACCCTAAGGTCGGCCCTGGGGTCCTGTTTCAGGACCAGCTTGATGAAGGCGTAGGCGTCGGTCAGCGCGGTCGGCTCGTCGGTGGTGACCACCAGGCTGGTGGCGCAGCGCGCCGCGAGATAGCGGACCGTGGCATCAACGCCGGCGCCGAGGTCCAGGACCACCCGGTCATAGCTCGGCGCCAGGGCGAGCAGCTGCTGCGCCAGGGCGGTCAGCGCGGGGGGCGAGAGGCTGGCCAGGCTGCCGGATCCGGAGCGCCCGGCGATCACCTCGAAGCCGGTGGCGGCGACGTTCTGGGCGGTGTCGCCCAGCGCCAGGCCGCCGCCCAGGGCCGCGCCCAGGTCCCGCTCCGGCTGCAGGCCGAGCTGGATGTCGACGTTGGCCAGGCCCAGATCGCCGTCGAAGATCAGGGCCCGCTGCCCTGCCTTGGCGAGGGCGTGGGCCAGGGTGATCGACAGCCAGGTCTTGCCGACCCCGCCCTTGCCCGAGGCGACGGCGATCAGGTTGCGGCCGACGGGGGCCTGCAAGGGGAGCACTTCGGCGGAGGTCGAGGCAGAGGTCATCGGGCAGCTCTGAGCGGTTCGGTGATCTTGGGATTGTCGATGGGCACGACGCCCTCGGGCAGCAGCAGGCGGGCCAGCCAGACCGGATTGATCGGCACCAGGCCGCCGGCGATCTGGGGCGCGATGCCGGCCGCCGAGAACAGGCAGCCGCCGAGGAAGGCGCCCGCCAACACGCCGCCCAGGCGGCGCGCCGCGTCCAGCTTGGTGGCGATGATCCGGAGCTGGCCGAGTTCGGCGAAGGCCTGGGCGGCCTCGGCCGATTCCAGGGCGTCACCGCCGGCCGGCAGAACCAGGACAGGCTGGGCGCCGGAAGCCTCGAGCGCGGCTCTCAGTCCCTCCAGGTCCAGCGGCACGAAGGCGTTGGCGCCTGGGGTGTCGATGATCACCAGGCGATCCTTGTCCACCGCCGCCACGCTGCGGGCCAGAGCGTCGGGGTCGGCGGCCTCCAGGAGGCGGGCCTTGAGCGCGCCGGCGTAGATCGAGATCTGGTCCCGGCCGCCGGCCTTGGCGACGTCCATGGTGATCAGAGTCGTCTCCCGGCCGGCCAGCTTCGCCAGGGCGCAGAGCTTGGCGGCGCTGGAGGTCTTGCCGCCGCCCGGCGGGCCGAGCAGCAGCAACGGCCGGGTCTCGGTCTCGGCGGCGAAGGGCTTGAAGCCGAACTCGGCATCCAGGGCGCCGGCCAGGCTGAGGACGGCGTCTTCGGCGCCGATTGTCGCGGCGGCGGCCAACATCCGGTCGGCGAGGCCCTGGGGCACGCGGTGGAAGGACAGCGCCGCGGCCAGGGTGTCGACCGCCGCCAAAGCCGCGGGGGCAGCCTCGTCGCCAGCCTCCGGACCATCGTCGTCCAGGGCGGCGGTGACCCGGACCTGGCCGCCGGGGCCGTCGTCGATGGTCGACAGAATCACGGCGTCGGGCCCGAAGTGGTCGCGGACCGCCTTCATGGCCTCCGACAGACTGGCCCCTGTGAAGCTCTTCAGGCGCATGGCTCAGACACTTCGTTCCCGCCGGTCAAATCTGCCCCAGGGTCTTGATCTTCATCCGGGGGTGGATCTCGTTCTGCGACATGACCACGGTGCTGGGCCGGAAGCGCTCGACGATGGAACGCACGAAGGGCCGGATCGCCGGCCCGGTCAGCAGCACCGGGGTCTCGCCCTGCTTCGCGTAGTCCTCGAAGTCGTCGCGCACCTTGGCGATGAAGCTCTGCAGGCGGGACGGCGCCATCGCCAGCTGCCGGTCCTCGCCCTCGCCGATCAGGGACTCCGCAAAGGCCTGTTCCCAGTCGGGCGACAGGGTGACCAGGGGGATGAAGCCGTTCTCGTTGACGTTTTCGTTGCAGAGCTGGCGGGCCAGGCGGCCGCGGACGTGCTCGGTGATCTGGGTGATCGAGCGGGTGAAGCCGCAGGCCTCCGAGATGCCCTCCAGGATCGTCGGCAGGTCGCGGATCGAGACCCGCTCGTTCAGCAGGTTCTGCAGGACTCGCTGCACGCCACCGACAGAGATCTGCGCCGGGATCAGGTCGGCGATCAGCTTCTGGTGGGCGGCGCCCTGCTCGTCGAGCAGCTTCTGGGTCTCGGTGTAGGACAGCAGCTCCGACATGTTCTCCTTGACCAGCTCGGTCAGGTGCGTGGTGATCACGGTCGCCGGATCGACCACGGTGTAGCCGCGGAACAGGGCCTCCTCGCGGGCGCCGCCGTCGATCCACTTGGCCGGCAGGCCGAAGGTCGGCTCGCGGGTGTTCTCGCCCGGCAGGGAGATCTCGCCGCCGCGCGGGTCCATGACCAGCAGCATGTTGGGCCGCAGGTCGCCGCGCCCGGCCTCGATCTCCTTGACCCGCAGGATGTAGGCGTTGGCGGCCAGCTGCAGGTTGTCCTGGATCCGGACCGAGGGCAGGACGAAGCCCATCTCGTTGGCCAGCTGGCGGCGCAGGGCCTTGATCTGCTCGGTCAGGCGCTTATTGGACTCGCCGTTGATCAGCTGCAGCAGGCCGTAGCCGAGCTCGAGGCGGATATGGTCGATCTGCAAGGCGCTGGAGATCGGCTCCTCGGCGACCGGGACTGCCTCGGCGGCGATCCGCTCCTGCTCGGCCTCGGCCGCTTCCGCCGCCGCCTTGCGCCGGGTCACGGTCCAGGCCAGGCCGCCCGAGACCAGGGCCAGGGCGAGGAAGGGCAGGAAAGGGATGCCGGGCAGCAGGGCCAGGGCCAGCATCAGGAAGGCCGACAGGCCGAGGGCCTGCGGATAGCCGCCGAGCTGGCCGAAGAGAACCTTGTTGGCCGGACCGCTCATCGACGACTTGGAGACCAGCAGGCCGGCTGCGGTCGAGACGATCAGCGCCGGGATCTGGGTCACCAGGCCATCGCCGACGGTCAGCACGGTGTAGCTGTGCCCGGCTTCCAGGAAGCCCAGGTCCTGCTGGCCGACGCCGATGATGATGCCGCCGACGATGTTGATCAGGGTGATCAGCAGGCCGGCGATGGCGTCGCCGCGGACGAACTTGGCGGCACCGTCCATCGAGCCGTAGAAGTTGCTCTCGTCCTCCAGGGTCTTGCGCCGGGTCCGGGCCTCGTCCTCGTCGATCAGGCCCGAGGAGAGATCGGCGTCGATCGCCATCTGCTTGCCCGGCATGGCGTCCAGGCTGAAGCGCGCCGAGACCTCGGCGATGCGGCCCGAGCCCTTGGTGATGACCACGAAGTTCACGATCACCAGGATCCCGAAGACGATGATCCCGATCACGAAATTGCCGCTCATGACGAAGCTGCCGAAGGCTTCGATCACCTTGCCGGCGGCGTCGGGCCCGGTGTGGCCGTTGGCCAGGATCAGCCGGGTCGAGGCCAGGTTCAGGGCCAGCCGCAGCATGGTCGCGATCAGCAGCACCGTGGGGAAGGAGCTGAAGTCCAGCGACCGGTTGATGAACAGCACGGTCATCAGGATCAGGACCGAGAAGGTCATGGAGATCGCCAGGCTGATGTCCAGCAGCCAGCCGGGCATCGGCAGGATCAGCACCACCAGGATGCAGACGATGCCCAGGGCGAGCGCGATCTCGCCGCGGCGCAGGGCGCTGTTGAGCTGGCCCAGGATATCGCCCGAGGCCGGGCCGCCGCCTTGCTGCTGGCTGGCGTCGGTCATTCAGTCACCCTGCGATTCTGGCCACTGGCCGCGCCGCCGCTAGACCCGGGCCCGTTCGGCTTCGCCGGGCAGGGGGACCGCGGCGCCTTCCTGGCTGTACTGCTTGAGCTTGTTGCGCAGGGTGCGGATCGAGATGCCCAGGATGTTGGCCGCATGGGTGCGGTTGCCCAGGCAGTGGGACAGAGTGTCGAGGATCAGGTCGCGCTCGACCTCGGCGACGGTCCGGCCGACCAGGGCGCTGGTGTCCTGCTCGCCGCCATCCTGGGCCTCGGTATCGTGGCCGCCGGCGGCGTGTGTCGGGGCGGCCTCCTCTTGCTTCGGCGCCAGCCGATCACCGGTCAAGATGATGGCCTCGGCCGTCACCTTGTGGTCGCGGGCCATCAGCACCGCGCGGTGCATGGTGTTCTCCAGCTCGCGCACGTTGCCGCGCCAGTGATGTCGCTCCAGGCAGCGCATCGCCTCCTCGGTCATGGCCGGCAGCGGCACGCCGTTGGCCTCGGCATATTTGGCGAGGAAGTGCTCGGCCAGCAGGGCGACGTCCTGGCCGCGCGCGCGCAGGGGCGGCAGCTCGATGGTGACCACGTTGAGCCGGAAGAACAGGTCTTCGCGAAAGCGGCCCTCGCGGACCTCTTCCTCCAGGTCGCGGTTGGAGGTCGCCAGCAGCCGGATGTTGACCCGGATCGGCTGGGTCCCACCGACCCGATCGATCTCGCGCTCCTGGATCGCCCGCAGCAGCTTGGCCTGCAGGCGCGGGTGCATCTCGGAAATCTCGTCGAGCAGCAGGGTGCCGCCGTTGGCCTCCTCGAACTTGCCGATCCGCCGGGCGATGGCGCCGGTGAAGGCGCCCTTCTCGTGGCCGAAGAGTTCGGACTCCAGGAGGTTCTCGGGAATCGCCGCGCAATTGACCGAGACGAAGGTCTGCTTGGCCCGCTTCGACTTCTCGTGGATATAGCGTGCCATGACCTCCTTGCCGGTCCCGGACTCGCCGGTGATGAGGACGCTGGCGTCGGCGCTGGCGACCTGCTCGGCCAGGCGCAGCAGCTCCTTCATCTTGTGATCCCGGGTCAGGAAGGCGGTCGATTCCTCGACGACCGCGGCCAAGACCGCGGCGATCAGCTCGGGATCGGGCGGCAGGGGCACGTACTCCTGGGCGCCGGCCCGGATCGCCTTGACCGCGGCGCCGGGATCGGTGCCGATGCCGCAGGCGACCACCGGGATCGAGATCCGCTCGGACTTCAGGCTCTCGATCATGCTGCCGACGTCCAGCTTGATGTCGATCATCAGCAGGTCGGCGCCGTGTCCCGCGCGCAGCAGGGACATGGCCGTCGCGATGTCGTCAGCGTGCGCCACCTTGGCACCGCGATCGAGCGCGATCTTGCCCGCCGTGGTGAGGTGGCCCTCGAGTGTGCCGACGATGAGTAGCCGCATCTTCTCAGTCTCCAGATATCAAAGGCTCAATCGAAGTCGCCGATCCGCTGGTCCGGCGGGAGCAGGGTGTTCATCAGGATCTCGAGCCGCCGCGGGTTTTCCTGCCGCGCGATCGAGACGGCGCCCAGCGCATAGAGCTGGTGGACCAGGGTCTCGATGCCGGAGTTGCGCTCCAGCTTGCCCGCCAGGGGCAGGAAGACCATGTTGGCCAGGATCGCGCCGTAGAAGGTTGTCAGCAGCGCCACCGCCATGGCCGGCCCGATCGACGCCGGATCCTCCAGGTTGCCCAGCATCTGCACCAGGCCGATCAGGGTTCCGATCAGGCCCATCGCCGGGCAGACTTCGCCCGCGCGTCGCAGGATGCCGGCGGCGCGGGTGTGGCGGGCGGCCATGGCCTGAACCTCGGCGTTGAGGACCTGCTCGATCTGGTCGGCGGGCGTGCCGTCGACCGCCAGGCGCAGCGCCCGGAAGAGAAAAGGGTGGTCGCGCAGGTTGCGCAGGATCCGCTGCAGCGACAGCACGCCGTGGCGCCGGGCCTGCTTGGCCAGGAGCAGCACCTGGTCGGCGGCGGCCCCGGGGTCCTGAGCGTTGTACAGCACCGCCTTGAGCATCACGCCCTGGGCCCGAACGATCTCGCCGAGCGAGAACGAGATCGTGGTCACCAGGAAGCTGCCGCCGAGCACGATCAGCAGCGCCGGCACGTCGACGAAGGCGCCCGGTGAGCCGCCCAGTGCCATGGCGGTCACGATCATGGCGAAGGCACCCAGGACCCCGCCGAGGGTGGCGAAGTCGACGCTGGTGCCGCTCGGCAGATCGTCGAGCCGGACCATCGGCGGCGCTTTGCCGCTGGTGCTGCTGAGGTTGGCCATGACCGCTGTTTGCCCCGTCTCCTGCGCCCCTAGGTGCGGTCCATCTTGATGATCTCGGTCATGGTCACGCCCAGCCGGTCCTCGACCACGACCACCTCGCCGCGGGCGACCAGCCGGTTGTTGACGTAGATGTCGACCGCCTCGCCGACCTTGCGGTCCAGCTCGACGACCGCGCCGCGGCCCAGCTTGAGCAGCTGCGCGACCTGCATGTTGGCCTTGCCGAGCACGGCAGAGACCTGAACCGGAATGTCATAGACGGCTTCCAAGTCCTTCGAATTGGCGGGAAGCTTGGCGGCATCCGCCAAGTCGACTTCCCTGGACTCCTCGCCCTCGGCTGGCTGGCTGCCGTCGAGCTCGGCCAGATCGAGGCTGCCATCGGCGCCGTTCTCGTCTTGCTGGGTGTCGTCGTCAGCCATGGGAGCTGCCCTCCGTCACGGGGGTTGTGGGGTTCGCGCTTTCGGCCTCCTCCGAGGCCGCGGGCCCGGCCTGGCCGAGCAGGATCTTCGAGCGGGCGATCGCCGCATCCATCTCCGCCAGCAGGCGCGCGCTGTCGCGCTGGGCGCCGCCGTCGGCCCACTCGACCAGGGCGTTGCCGGGCGCGAGGTCCTCGTCGGCGATGACCACCACCTTGCCCTCGTAGGCCTGCTGGGCGGTGACCGCGCCGATCCTGGCGGTGACCGCCTCGATCTGATCGGCTGAGACGCGGACCACGATGCGCGGCTCTTCCCTGACCCGGGTCAGGCAGTCGCCGATCAGGGCCTCGATCTCGGCCAGGCCCGCGCTCTGAGCCAGGACCGGGTAGAGCTTCCTCAACATCAGGCTCGTCGCCTCGGTCGCTTCCTCGGCGAGACGCCGCTCTGTCGTGTTCCAGTCCCGGAACAGCGCTTCCAGCGAGGCGCTCACTTTCTGCTCGGTCCGGACCAGCGCTTCCTCGGCCTGCAGGCGAGCGTCCTGGAGCGCGGCCTCGCGTCCGGCCTCGAGGCCCTCGGCTCTGGCGCGCTCCAGGTCCTCCTCGCCGAACTGCGGGGCCGGCGGCTCGCCGCCCGGAGGCTCCATGACCAGTTCTCCGCCGGCACCGTCGAAGGAGGTGTCGAAGAGGAAGGGCTTCTGGTTCAATCCGGCGCTCACGCTCGGCGCTCCTTGAGGTTAGTAGACAAGTTCGTCCTCGCCCTTGCTGTCGGCGATGATGATCTCTTCCTTGTCGGCGAGTTCCTTCGCCGTCTGGACCAGGTAGGTCTGCGCCTCGTCGACGTCGCGCAGCCGGACCGGCCCCATGGCTTCCATGTCCTCGCGCAGGATCTTGGCCGCGCGTTCGGACATGTTGGTGAAGAAGAGGTCGCGCAGGGTCTCCGAGGCGCCCTTGAGAGCGATGCCGAGCTTGTCGTTGTCGATGTTGCGCAGCAGGGTCTGGACGCCGCTGGCATCCAGCTTGCCGAGATCCTCGAAGGTGAACATCAGGGCCCGGATCTTCTCCGAGGACTCCGGGCTGCGTTCCTCCAGGGCCGAGAAGAAGCGGCCCTCGACGCTGCGGTCCAGGAAGTTGAAGATCTCGGCCATCTTCTCGTGGGCGTCGCGGCGGCTGGTCCGCGCCAGGTTCGACATGAACTCGGTGCGCAGGGTGCGCTCGACGTTGTCGAGCACGTCCTTCTGGACCGCCTCCATGCGCAGCATCCGCATCACCACTTCCATGGCGAAGGGCTCCGGCAGCTGGGCCAGGACCGCGGCGGCATGGTCGGCGCGGATCCGCGACAGCACCACCGCCACGGTCTGCGGGTATTCGTTCTTCAGGTAGTTGGCGAGGACCGTCTCGTTGACGTTGCCCAGCTTGTCCCACATGGTCCGGCCGGCCGG
>JASJAL010000002.1 GCA_030067055.1 Kiloniellales bacterium
GAGGGGATCTCCAGAGGCCGCGACGAGCGGCCGGCGGCCAGGTCGTCTTCTAGGATCGGGTGGGTGACCACACGGGTGACGTTCTTGCCCAAATCCGCTGGCCATTGAAGCCCCAGGAGCTTCCGGGCAGCCGGGTTGAACCAGGAAACGGCGCCTGTCTCGGAGATAACCACCAGAGCGTCCGGCAGGCTCTCCGCGGCGTCTCGATAGTCCGACAGAAAGGTGATCAGCCGCCGGCCACGCCGCCGCTTTCGCAGCCTTTCGCGTTGTAGGCCGTCAAAGACCGCTTCCCAGACGCCCAGGGAGACCGGTAGGCGGAACCCCCGACGGCGGCCGATCCAGAATTGCAGGAGCAGGAAGTTGCCCAGGTGCCAGCTGAGGTAGCCCAGAAGACCGAGCCCGAGCAGCAGACGCGTCTCTCCGATCAGAATGCCCAGAATGACGAGCGCCGATCCGATGGCGGCAAAGATCAGAAGCTCGTTCCGCCAAGCACGAATCAACGCTGACCCCGGGTCGAAAAGCGATAGCCGGCGCCGTGCACGGTTTGGATCAACCGCTGGTGCCCGCTAGCCTCGAGTGCCTTGCGCAGGTTACTGATATGCATGTCCACCGTGCGCGGGCCGACATGGATATTCCTGCCCCAGACCAGATCGAGCAGCTGATCGCGGCTGTAGACCCGCTCCGGATGGGTCATAAGGACGTGGAGCAGGCGGAACTCAGTCGGGGCGAGGTCGAGGTCGCGCTCGCCGGTCGTCACCCGATGGCTCACGGGATCGAGCAGAAGTCCGCTCACCTGCACCGTTTCGTTCGTCGCTTCCGGCTTCATGCGGCGCAGCACGGCTTCGATGCGTGCCACCAATTCCTTAGGCGCGAAGGGCTTGGTGACATAGTCGTCGGCGCCATCTTTAAGGCCTCGGACCTTATCTTCCTCCTCGCCGCGCGCGGTGAGCATGATGACCGGGACGGGTCGCGTCACGGGATCTCTGCGCAGCAGCTTGACGAACTCGATCCCCGATTGTCCAGGCAGCATCCAGTCGAGCAGGATCAGGTCGGGGGTCTCGTGGAGGATCGAGGCCTGCGCCTGCCCGGCGTCAGCGGCTTCGACATAGGAGAAGCCTGCCCGCGACAAGGCGAAACCAATCATCTCACGGATGGCTGGCTCGTCGTCTACAACTAGGATCTTGCCGGCCATCTCCCTCATCCCCCGCTCAGCTTGGATTTGACCTTGCAAGGATAGTCCTCGCTAGGACGCCAAGAAGGTGCCCTTGGGCGCAACCGATTTCCGTGGCCGGGTCATCACTACCCGACATGTGCCGCCAAATCGGGGTTCCTCCGCCCGGATCCTCGGCAATGCTCAAACAGTCTCGCACAAGGGTCGCTGATTTGGATCAATTTGTGTAGCCAGCTGGTAGGACTTGGCACGACCGCCAAGGCAGGAATGCATGGGAAGAAGGGCAAGGAAGAACTCCGCACCGATCTGACAGGTTGATGTCTGCCGACCCGGTGAAGATCGACCCTCGATTGCAACAACCTCGCAAATAATTGATTAAGATCAAATACTGTCAGGGGCGAGTCTGCTAGGAATCTTTCCTAAGCGGCGAAGTCAGATCTCGCATCTTTGGGGTCTCTTCAAGGCCGGTCTCGGGGGCCAGCGCCCGCTTGCCGCGCGTCCGCGCGGCTGCTGGAAGCTGAAGCAGGAGAAGGATAGTCGCTCATGGCCAGAACCAGTCCCTTCGCAAGCCTGTTCGGCCGTTCGCCGATCAAGCCGATGCAAGAACACATCAAGGTCGTGTCCCGCTGCGCCGGCGAGGTGCCGGGCTTGTTCGAAGCGCTCTGTGCCGGGGACCAGGGCAAGGTGACCGAGGTCAAGGACCGGATCTTCGCCCTCGAACAAGAGGCCGACAACATCAAGAACGAGCTCCGCGCCCATCTGCCGAAGAGCCTGCTGATGCCGGTCGACCGGCGCGATTTGCTCGAAGTGCTCGACATGCAGGACTCCATAGCCGACACGGCGCAGGACATCGCCGGGTTGCTCGTCGAGCGACCGATGGAGGTCCCGGAAACTCTCAAGGAGCCGTTGATCAGTCTGGCGCGCCGCTGCGTCCAGGCCTGTGACAAGGCGGCCGAGGTCATCGGGGAACTCGACGAGCTCGTTGAGACCGGATTCCGCGGGCGTGAGTCCGAGCGGGTCTCCGAGATGGTCGACGAGCTGAACAAGATTGAAGACGACACCGATCAGATGGGCATGGACCTGACGCATCGGCTCTTCGCGCAGGAAGACCAGATGAAGCCCGTCTCGGTGATGTTTTGGTACCAGCTGATCCAGTGGATCGGCGATTTGGCGGACTACGCAGAAAAGGTTGGCAATCGGCTGCGCCTCTTGCTCGCCAGCTGAAGGAAGTCCGAACGACAGAGAGGGGAGGAGCGGCCATGGAAGTTATCGCCCAATACGGCACGATCTTGCTTACGATCGGCGTCATCTTCGGGCTTTACATGACCTGGGGCATCGGGGCGAATGACGTGGCGAACGTCATGGGCACCTCCGTGGGCTCCGGCGCGATCACCGTCACCACGGCAATCATTATCGCCGGTATCTTCGAGTTTGCTGGTGCCGCGCTCGCCGGCGGGCATGTGACCGCGACGATCCGCAAGGGCATCATCGACCCGACGCCCATCGTCAATACGCCGGAAGTCTTGATCTTCGGGATGCTCGCGGCGCTACTGGCCGCTGCCGTCTGGCTGATGATCGCCTCCTCGCGCGGTTGGCCGGTGTCGACCACCCATTCGATCGTCGGGGCCGTGGTCGGCTTCGCGATCGCCGGCATCGGACTGGACGCCGTCAAGTGGGACAAGATCGGTCAGATCGTGGCCAGCTGGGTGGTGTCGCCGGTCCTGGGCGGCACGATCGCCTTCATCCTGATGATCAGCATCCGCCGCTTGATTCTGAACACGGACAATCCTTTCCAGAGCGCCAAGCGATGGGGTCCGATCTACGTCTTCCTGGTCGGTTTCGTCATCGCCCTGGTGACACTCTTCAAGGGTCTGAAGCACCTCAAGCTGGATCTCAGCATCCCGATGAGCTTCCTCGCGGCCACGGTCATCGGGCTGATCGTCGCGGCCATAGGCTGGGCCCTGATCAGCCGCGTCAAGGTCGACGAGACTGCCGATCAGGAATACCACTTCGCCAGCGTCGAGAAGGTCTTCGTGCCGATGATGCTGTTCACCGCCTGCGGGATGGCCTTCGCCCATGGCTCCAATGACGTCGCCAACGGTGTCGGACCCCTTGCGGCCGTCTACGGCCTGATCCAATCCGGCGGCGAGGTCGCACAGAAGTCGGAGTTGCCGATCTGGATCCTCCTGCTCGGTGGGTTCGGCATCGTCGTCGGGCTGGCGACCTATGGCTACAAGGTGATGCGAACGATCGGCACCAAGATCACCGAACTGACGCCCACGCGCGGCTTTAGCGCGACCATGGCGGCCGCCGCAACGGTCGTCCTGGCCTCGCGGACCGGTATGCCGGTTTCGACCACGCACATCGCGGTGGGCGCGGTGATGGGCGTCGGCTTGGCGCGCGGCATCGGAGCGATCGACCTGCGGGTGATCGGCGGAATCGTCGTCTCCTGGATCGTCACCCTGCCGATCGGTGGCGTGCTCGCAGCGCTCTTCTACTTCACCTTGAAGGGCATGTTCAGCTGACCGGGATAATTCGCGGCGCTTGCACCGGCAGGGTGCGGGCGCCGCAGCCTGGCCCTCCATCCGCTAGGGATCGAGGGCAATCTGAGCCAAAGGGGTTGGACCGATCCGGTCCAGCCCCTTTTTCTTGCTTTCGGCTTGCGCGTCAGACGGCGAGGGCCTCTGGCTCCTGCTCGGAAACCTCCAAGGCGTTGGTGAGGTCGAGCAAGGCCTCGGCCGGATACTCCAAGGGGACCAACTCTGGGCCCAGGCCGACAAAGACCCCCAAGTTGTGCGGATTGGCGCTGTAGACGATATGGTGGTTTGGGATGTTCCCGACGTCCAGCCAGAGGGTTCCGTCGGGCGACAAGGGTGTGTGCCCGACGATGAATGGGGTGTCTTGATCGACGCCGAGCTTGCTCCTGAAGGCGCTGACGTGCCTCTTGCCGTAGCCGCCGGGATGGTTCGGCCGCCGGACCCGGTTCCAGATAAGCTCCTGCCCGAGGCGGTGACGGCTGCGGATGTTCACCAGGTCGGATACGGTGACATCGCTGCGCGGAGGTCCGCCGTGGCAGGCGATGTAGTGCTTGGACCTGAGTACGTAGGGCAACAGCTCGAAGAACTCGGCCAGCGAATCCGCATATGCCGGGCCGCGCAACTCCCTGGCGCGACGCTTCAGCAGGAGACCCTGCGGCACGCCACCCTTGCCCACGGACTCGTCGAAGCTCTCGTGGTTGCCGCGAAGGCAGAATACGTTCCGCGGGAAGCGGGCTTTCAACTTGACGATCACGTCCAGCATGAGGAGCGAGTCGTCCATCTGCGTCAGGTCCGTGTCCCCCTGCGGATGTACGGTATCGCCCAGGAGGACAAGGTTGACCTTGCCTCGGCCGAGCAGATCCAGGATGTCGTTTTCGCTCAGGATCTTGAGGAGATTGTCCAGATTCGCATGCAGATCGCCGACGATGATCGGCGTCGGCTCCTCGGGCAGGCTCAGAAGGCCGCCTGGCAGGCCCAGCGAATCTCTCGGGCGACATGGCTCATCGCGCAGGATGACGTTGACCCTGCGCAGCGCCATGAGCGCTTCCTCTGGCCTCAGGATCTCGATCGGACCGCCGAAGATCCGGCGCATCTCCTTGAGGCAGGCGCGGCGCCGGCTGGCCGGCCCTTCAATCTCCTCTGCAGACTCGACGCGCGAGACGTAGGTCTCAGCGAGCGGATCGAGCCGGGCGAGTGTGATGTAGCCACCGTTGTTGACGATCTCGAGTTGCCTCCTGGCGACGGCTTTCGGGAAGTTGAACAGCCGCTGGCAGGTTTCGTTGCCGCGTCCGAGCCGGAGCTTGTCTCCGCTGGCAATTCGCAGAAATCCCGAGATTGCATCCGCCTCGCCGTGCCGTTCGGCGAGGATCCAATCCTTGCTGGCCCGCCAGCTGCCATCGAGCTGACGTTCGGGGCGAAGCCACAGGGAACGCCCCCCCATATCCAGCCGGATCGGCCCAGCTTCCGCTGCCAAGCGCAACTTGCCGACCAGAAGTTGCGGCTCGCCCGTCAGCGACGCCACCTCTCCTGGATCGGTCTGAAAGAACAGATCCCGAACCCGGTCTAGCACTGCCCTGCCCCTTGCTCTCCCCCGTCCTGCGCCTAGAGCGTTCAGTCCTCCTCGGCAGGAATAGCAATATCCTTGGGCACGCCCTCGAAATCGTCTCTGACATAGATCAAGATCCCGGCCCGCTTGAAGTGTAGTGCGGCTTGGCGGTACACGTCTACTTGCTTCTCTACTTGCTCAAGCGTCACGTCCCGGTCGATCGGATGGACCTCGTGCCTCTTGCGGTCCAGCCGCCCCTCGAGGATCTTGGCCGCCGGCGGGATGAGGAACTCGAAGACGAAGCGCGCCCGCCAGTTTGTTGATAAAAAATGGGTTTTTGCCGGCGGCAACAGGATCCTGGCATAGTCGATTTCCGGCGGCGGCTCGGCCTCCAGCCACTCCCGGTCGAAGACCGTCAGGACCTCTTCGTGGCCGACAAAGGGGAAACCGAGGTGTACTTCCCGCGGGCGCAGGTTCAGGGCCTGGGCCCGCCACCAGATGTCCAGCGTGAGGTCGATATAGCCCTCCTCGGGCCAGCCGCCGATCTTCTGGATAAGCCGCGATTTCCCCGAGCCCGGCGGCCCGGTCAGGATCAGTTGCCGGTACTTGATGCTCTTGGGGAAGAGGACTCCTTTGATGTCCTGAAGCTCTGCGATCGGCACCAGATCGAACGCCGCAGCGCCAGTTGGCATCCTTGATTGCGGATCAGCGGCCATCATGGAATTCAAGCGAACCTTCTCGGGTGACGTCGTTGCTGGGAGCCTGCGCTACTTGCACCAGAAGTGCGCCGGGTCAACTAGAGGGAAGTGATTGGGCCGGACGCAACCCCATTTTGGCATGCGCGTTCCAGCGCCACTGGACTCCTGACTTATACTCTGCGCCTTCCATCGCCGCAAAGGCGTTGCAATGCTGCGGTCCGCAATCAGCCAGAGGGTAGTTGTCATTTTTCTGAAACATAGCCATCACAAAAACTTAAAGCGCCAAGGGTACAAAAAATAATCGAGGTCTTTTTCGATCACGGCACTCCGGTACCAGATCATGAACCAAATCGTTGATACCTTGGATAAACAGGAAAGCTTGCAGGACGAGACGAAAGCTCAGCCAAGCGGAGCGGGGCCGATCGTGGTAGCGGTCGAGCTGTCGGAAATCTCCAAAGCCGCCCTCCGCTGGGCTTGCGGTTATGCTGAGGCGGTCGGAGCGCCGCTTGAAATCCTCCACGTGGTCCACGATCCCGGCGACTCCCCAGGCACTTACAGCCCCGGTGGCGACGATCTGCTGGAGCCGATGTCAGATGTCGCCAAGCGAAGGCTCGACGAATTCTTGGATCGAGTCGGTCGCGAGACTCCCGGGAATGCAGGCCTTGGAACGGCGCGAAGGCTATGTGTCGTGGGTCTGCCGACCTCGCGGATTTTGGAGGTCGCCTGCGCCCATCGCGCCCGACTGATAGTGCTGGGTAGCCGGCGCCGCAATGGCCTTGGCCGGCTCGTTCACGGCTCGACGGCCGTTCACATTGCGCGCCACTCGGGGATCCCGGTGACAATTGTCAAAGCCGACGGCTGATCATGCTGCGCTTGATTGACGGTGGGCAGTCACTGACGACTCCCTTTCCTCTCTTCGACTCGATCCTCGACAGGACGGGCCGACGGCAAATTCAGCGTCTTGCTGCGCTCGTCGCTGTTACGCGCGGCGAGGTCCTTGCCGAGCAGGGCGAGATCGGCCGCGATTTTCTTGTGCTCGCAGACGGCATCGTAAAGCTCTGGAAAGTCCTGCCAAACGGACGGCGTCAGATCGTTACGTTCCGATCCACCGGCGACCTGATCTCGTTACATCGCCATGGTACGCCTTGGCCAGTGACCGCGCAGGCGGTCTCGGACTGCCAGTTGTTCAAGCTCGAATGGGAGGCTCTGCGTCGCCTTGCCGACCGTTATCCGAAGATCGACCAGGCGCTCTGCGACCTGGCAAGCGACGAAATCTCCGCTCTTCAGGACCGCCTCCTGACTCTCGGGTGCAAGACGGTCGAGGAAAAGCTGGCGTCCTTCATTCTCGAGTTCTGTCGTCCCTCGGGAGCGCCTTCGAGCCTCGGCCGCGAGATCCATTTGCCCATGCGCCGCCCCGAAATCGCGGAGTACCTGGGCCTCACCACCGAATCCGTCTCGCGCGAGTTCTCGCGGCTAAAACGTGAATCGATCCTTTCGATGCCTCGCCCAAGCCGCATCGTCGTGCTCAACCGGCCCGCGCTTGAGGCCTTGGCGACGGGACTGCAGGGCGCCGCGGCGCAAGAGATGTCGCCGAGCCGCTTCGCGAGACTTGGCGGGATTTCCAGTGAGCTCCGAGGGTCCAGCACCGTGTAATCGGCCGAACCGGTTTGCCACCCATCGCCCCGCGCGACGAGGCCAATCGCCCGCTAGAGAACACGGCTCGCCTGCGGTCTGCCGCTATCCGGCCGATTGCCGTGGACAGATGCTCCGAACTGCCTGAAATTGGTTTAGATCAATGCGCTCCCGGGCCGCGCCCCTAGCCTCATTCGGCGTGCCTGGGTGGGTGGAAAGCGGTGTCGATGAGCGAAGAAGTCCCCGGCAGGGAGGAGTCTTCCTCCGAGGCGGAAGCCGCCAAGGTCTTGGCGGCGGTCGAGACGGGCCTGCGTAGCCCGCCCGGATCGGTGGGCCTGCTGCTGGCCGGTGTGGCCCTGCTCTGGTCGCTGTTTCAGCTGTGGATCGCCTCGCCGCTGCCCTTCATGTTTGCCGACGTCTTGCCGGTCTTGAATGATACCAAGACCCGCTCCATCCATCTCGCCTTTGCGGTCTTTCTCGCCTACACGGGCCGGCCGGCCCTCAAGCGCTCGCCGCTGGACCGCGTGCCGATACAGGACTGGGTCTTCGCGCTGGTTGGCGCCTTCAGCGCTGCCTATCTCTATCTCTTCTACGAAGCTCTGGCCGAAAGGCAGGGCCTACCCACGACAACCGACCTGGTCGTGGCCGGCGCCGGGCTCCTGCTTCTGCTGGAGGCCACCCGCCGAGCTCTCGGCCCGCCGCTGACGATCGTGGCGATCATCTTCCTCGCCTATGTCTTTTTCGGTGACCGCAGTTTCGTCCCGGAGGCGATCCAGTGGAAAGGTGCCTCCTTCGCGAAGGCCATGTCGCATCAATGGTTGAGCACCGAGGGCGTCTTCGGCATCGCCGTCGGCGTGTCCAGCAGCATGGTCTTCCTATTCGTCCTCTTCGGCGCGCTTCTGGAGAAGGCGGGGGCCGGCAACTACTTCATCCGTGTCGCCTTCGCCCTGCTCGGACACATGCGGGGCGGACCGGCAAAGGCGGCGGTGGTGTCCTCGGGCATGACCGGCATCATCTCCGGGTCCTCCATCGCCAACGTCGTGACCACCGGGACTTTTACCATTCCGCTGATGAAGAAGGTCGGTTTCTCCGCTGAGAAGGCCGGCGCGGTGGAAGTCGCATCCTCGACCAACGGTCAGCTGATGCCGCCGATCATGGGCGCGGCCGCGTTCCTGATGGTCGAATTCGTCGGCGTCAGCTATGTCGACGTGATCAAGCACGCCTTTCTGCCGGCGGTGATTTCTTATATCGCCCTGGTCTACATCGTTCACCTCGAGGCCTTGAAGGCTGGGATGAAGGGCCTGCCCCGGCGGACCGAGACGCCGTTCCTGCGCGGCCTGATCAATTTCCTGCTGACCTTCATAGGCCTGGTGATTCTCTCCGGCGTCGTCTATTACGGCCTCGGCTGGATCAAGGTCGTTGCAGGGCCGGCGACGCCCTACGTGGCCGTCTCGTTGCTTTGCCTGGCTTACCTGGCGCTGCTGAAGTACGCCATCCGCTACCCGGAGCTCGAGGTGATCGAGCGGATCGACGTGTTGCCCGAGCCGGGGCCAACGATCAAGGCCGGCCTCTACTACCTCCTGCCTTTGGTGGTGCTGATCTGGTGCCTGACGGTGGAGCGCTTCTCGCCGGGCCTCTCTGCCTTCTGGGCGGCCACCTTCATGTGCGTGATCGTGGTGACCCAGCACGCGCTGAAGTCGATGCTGCGCGGCGAGGCCGGCCTGGGCGGCGGGCTGCGCAGGGGCGGTGCCGAACTGCGCGACGGCCTGGTCGCCGGCGCCCGCAACATGGTCGGGATCGGAGTCGCCACCGCGACCGCGGGTATCAT
Source organism: Kiloniellales bacterium (assembly GCA_030067055.1). The sequence continues at coordinate 9,413 of JASJAL010000002.1, forward strand.
CGTCGGCACCGTGACCCTGACCGGCATCGGCCTGGTCATGACCGAGTTCGTCGAGCTGGTCTCCGGCGGCAACCTCATGCTCATGCTGGTGATGACCGCGATCATCAGCCTGATCCTCGGCATGGGGCTGCCGACCACGGCCAACTACATCGTCGTGTCGTCCCTGATGGCGCCGGTGATCGTCACCTTGGGTGCGCAGAACGGCCTGATCGTCCCCTTGATCGCCGTGCACATGTTCGTCTTCTACTTCGGCATCCTGGCCGACGACACGCCGCCGGTCGGTCTTGGCGCCTTCGCAGCGGCCGCAATTTCGACAGGCGATCCCATCCGCACCGGAATACAGGGATTTACCTATGACATCCGCACCGCGATTCTGCCCTTCATGTTCATCTTCAACACCGAGTTGCTGATGATCGACATCCAGGGGCCGCTGCACCTCGCGCTCACCATCGCGACCGCGCTCTGCGCCATTCTCGCCTTTGCCTCGGCAACCCAGGGCTATTTCATCGTCAAGAGCCGGATCTGGGAGATCCTCGCGTTGCTACTCGTTGCCTTTACCCTGTTCCGGCCCGGATTCTGGCTCGACATGGTTCAGCCGCCCTTCACCGCCGCCGATCCGGCCCGTCTTGTCGAGATCGCGGGCGGCGCGGCGCCCGACAGCGAGATCCGCTTGAAGGTCGAGGGCGAAGACTTCACCACGGGGGCGATGGTCTCCAAGGTCGTCCTGCTGCCGCTCGGGCCGCCGGGCGAGGGCGCGGCCCGTCTTCAGGCCTCCGCCGGGATCGGTCTTCGCGAGGAGGACGGCAAGATCCTGATCGATGCCATCGAGTTCGGCAGCCCGGCCGAGCAGGCGAAGCTCGATTTCGATTGGGAGATCACGGAGGTCGTTGTCCCGGCTGAGCGCCTGCCCAAGCAGATTCTCTACGTCCCCGCCTTGGCGCTCCTGCTCGTCGTCTATCTCCTTCAGCGCCGCAGACGGGGCCGTCCCGTCGCGGCCGTCGCGTCGGTGGCGGATTGAACGGAGCGCCGAGTTATGCACAAGAACATTCTTTTTCCGGTCGATCTCAACCACACGGACAGCCTGGGCAAGGCCGTCGAGACGGCGGTCTATTTCGCGCGCGCGTCCGGCGCCCGGCTTCATGTGGTTACCGTCGTGCCCGGCTTCGGCCTGCCGGTGGTCGCGAGCTACTTCCCGGAGGACTTCGAGCAGAAGGCGCTGGCCAGTGCCAGGCAAGCGCTGGATCGCTTCATCGCCAGCAGTTTCCCCAAGGGCCTGGAGGTTCTGCCGGTCGTCGCCCACGGCACCGTCTACGACGAGATCCTGCGCTGCGCCGAGGAACTCGGCATCGACCTGATCGTCATGGCCTCCCATCGCCCGGAGATGCAGGACTACCTGCTCGGCAGTAACGCGTCGACCGTAGTCCGGCACGCCAAATGCTCGGTGCTGGTTGTGCGCGACTAAAGATCGGTTCAGACCGAGCGGATTGCGGCACCATGTTGCTCGGAGCCTGTGTGTTGGGTGCGGGCGGCGTCCGGCTTCGACGGGTTCCGAAGGGAGTGCGGAGCGATGGAGAAGATCTGGCTGGCAAGCTACCCGCCCGGAGTCCCCGAGACGATTGACCAAATCGACGACCGTTCTCTCGGCGATCTATTCCAAAAAAGCACGGCGAAGTTCGCCGACAAGGTCGCCTTCGCAAACATGGGCAAGGCGATCACCTACAGGGAGTTGGAGCACCTCTCGCGCGCCTTCGCCGCCTTCCTTCAGGGCGAATTGAAACTGGCGCCGGGTGCGCGCGTCGCCCTGATGATGCCGAACTTGCTGCAGTATCCCGTCGCCCTTTTCGGGGCCCTGAGGGCGGGCTACGCCGTGGTCAACTGCAATCCCCTCTATACCCCACGAGAGCTGCAGCAGCAGCTTGAGGATTCCGGCGCCGAGGCGATCCTGATCTTCGAGACCTCCGCCTGGGCGCTCGAGGAAATCTTGCCTTCGACAAGGGTCAAGCACGTCGTGGTGACGAGGATCGGTGACCTGCTCGGCTTCCCGAAGGGCGCCCTGGTCAACTTAGTGGTCAAGTACGTCAAGAAGATGGTGCGGCCCTGGCACATTCCTGGTGCAATCGGGTTCCCGGCGGTCCTGGCAAAGGGCGAAGCGCTGGAGCTAAAGCCGGTGGCGGTCGGCCACGACGACGTGGCGTTCTTGCAGTACACCGGCGGCACGACCGGCGTTCCCAAGGCGGCCGTCCTGAGCCATGGCAACATGCTGGCCAACGTGCAGCAGTCCCTGGCCTGGGTGAAACCGGTCGCAAAGCTGGGCGAGGAGATCATCGTCACGCCGCTGCCGCTCTATCACATCTTCGCCCTGACCGCGAACTGCCTGACGTTCCTGGCCCTCGGGGCTCACAACGTGCTGATCACCAACCCACGGGACATTCCGGCCTTCGTGAAGGAACTGGCCCGGTATCGCTTCACCGCCATCACCGGCGTGAACACGTTGTTCAACGCGCTGCTCAACCACCCGGACTTTGCAAAGCTCGATTTCTCCCGACTGCGCCTCACCCTCGGCGGAGGCATGGCCTTGCACGAGACTGTTGCCAAAAAGTGGGAAGCGGTTACCGGTCAAGCGTTGGTGGAGGCTTACGGGCTGACGGAAGCGGCCCCCGCCGTCACCATCAATCCTCTGAACCAAACCGAACGGCGGGGGACGATAGGCCTGCCAATTCCCTCGACCGATGTGTCGATCCGGGACGACGAGGGGCAGGAAGTGTCGATCGGTGTCGCGGGCGAGCTTTGCGTCCGCGGTCCGCAGGTCATGAGGGGTTATTGGAACCGCCCCGACGAGACCGCCCGCGTGATGACTCCGGACGGTTTCCTGAAAACGGGTGACGTGGCCGTGATCGACGAGGCCGGCTTCCTGCGGATCGTCGATCGCAAGACGGACATGATCCTGGTCTCCGGCTTCAACGTGTACCCCAACGAGATAGAAGAGGTCGTAAGCAAGCATCCGGGCGTGTTGGAAGTCGGCGCGGTTGGGATGCCGGACCCCGAGACCGGCGAGGCGATCAAGGTGGCAGTGGTTAAGAAAGACCCGAACCTGACGGCCGAGGACATCATCGCCTTTTGTCGCCATAGCTTGACCGGCTACAAGGTGCCGCACCATATCGAATTCCGCGACGTCCTGCCAAAGACCAACATCGGAAAGGTTTTGCGGCGCGCGCTGCGCGACGAGTCGCAAACGAGGCCGGCTTGATCGGCTGCGACCGCAGTCATGACGCAAAGCTCGACGCTTCAGACAGACACGAAAGATTGAGAACTCGATAACCGATCGTCGTGCTTACGGCGGCAGCCGGTGGTGTTGTCCGACCGAATCGATAATTCTTCGATTCGGCAAGCCGCCCGATACGATTGCAGCGAACTCTTGATTCAGTTTTTCGTCGGGCGGTCGAAGCTTTGAGTTGCGGCTGCCGGTTGACAGCGCCTTTCTCGCAACTCAGGCTAAAAATCCGACGAATCGCAGTCGAGCGCGCTTTATGACCGCAACGTCAGATGCCTCGCTTGAATTGCGCAAGGCAATGCCAAGAGAAGGGAAGACACACCTCATGGTCACGGTTCAACAAGTACGACAACGTCTCGATGCGGAGATGAAACGCCTCGAGGCGGCCTCGAACGAAGCCATGTCTCAGGTCCGTAAAGCTTCGATGGAGGCGCGCGGGAGACTCGAGGTCCTCGAAAAGGCCTTGTCCGACGGTTCGGCTTCGAAAGAGGTGAAGGCGCGCATGAAGGCCGTCGAAAAAGAGCTTCGCGCGCTGCAAAAGGCTTCGCAGAAAGAGTTCGCGAACATATTCAAGGCGACCGAGCGAGAGTACAAGGCGCTGGTCAGGTCTTCCGGCAAAATCGCAAACACCTTGGTCTCGGCGTCGTCTGTGACGAAGCCTAAGAGAAAGACCTCTGCCAAGAAGGCTGCGGCCAAGAAGACGCCAGCCAAGAAGACGGCGGCAAAGAAGCGGCCCGCCAAGAAGGCGGCGGCTAAGAAGCGGCCCGCCAAGAAGACGGCGGCTAAGAAGACTGCCGCCAAGAAGAGAGCGGCGAAGAAGGCTCCGACCAAGCGTCCGGCCGCCAAGAAAAGACCCGCGAAGCGTCCAGCCGCGAAAAAGCGGCCCGTCAAGAAGACCGCCGCCAAGAAGCGGCCCGCCAAGAAGGCCCCGGCCAAGCGTCCGGCTGCCAAGAAGACGGCCGCCAAAAAGCGGCCTGCCAAGAAGGCCCCGGCCAAGCGTCCAGCCGCAAAGAAAAGGCCGGCCAAGAAGGCGGCCGCCAAAAAGGCCCCGGCGAAGCGCCCGGCGGCAAGGAAGCGGCCCGCCAAGCGTCCGGCGACGAAGTAGGCCCCGCCAGCGAAATGAGACGTCCAGCCGGTGCCCAGGAGGCACCGGCTGGCTTCGCTCTCCGGGAGCCTTGCGAGACTAGAGTTTTATCCGATCGGACGGAATCGCGTGGCGATCCATCTGATCGGATGCAATGCCCTTCCTTTGAGGGTTTAGCGCACTCCTTCTTGGCCAGACGCGACCGCGTCTGATCGGAAACTGCGCTAGATCAGGTCGCGCGGCGTCGTGAAGCTGTGCAAGCGACAGCTTCCCGGATCGAGGTCCTGCCAATGCGGCTTGTCGACCACCAGGATCGACACCGCTCCTGCCGGAAACTTCGCCGCCATTCGGGCTATCGCCTTTGCATCGCCTTTGCCGGCGAGCCGAAGGGCCAAGGACTGCACGGCCGGGTTATGGCCGATCAGCATCGCCGAAGAGACGGATTCCGGCAGGCGGCGGATCCGGGCCAGAAGCTGCTTTGGGTTGCCGCCATAGATTTGCTTTTCGAACGCCGGCGTCGCCTGTTCCCCCAAAGCCGATTCGATTGCGGCCAGCGTTTCCCGAGTCCGTGTTGCCGGCGAGCAAAGGACATGGTCCGGCGCGGCATCGGCCAGCCTCAGGTAGTCGCGCAACCTCTCGCAGTCGCCGAGACCTTCCGGCGTAAGCGGGCGATCGAAGTCCGCCAGGGTTCGATCCGTCCGACTCGATTTGGCGTGCCGCAAGAGATAGAGCAGACGTGGTCTTTCGATCCGGGTGACTTCGGCCGCGTCGTCCTTTGCCTTGTCGAGCCGCTTGCGCAGGCTCCCGAGGATCCGGCGTAGCTTCTTGCCCCTGACCCGCTCGATCGCCTCGCTCAAGGGCAGCCATTCGCGGCGCCGGATCCCGGCCTCTGGCCAGTCCGCGCTCTCGGAGGTGACCCGCATCGGGAAGACCTCGATCCGGCAAGTGCCGTCCCATTTGTCCTGACGGTATTTGCCGAGGCTTCGCTCCGACACGGCGCCCTCGATGCCGGCCTCCTCGCGCGCCTCCTTGGCCGCGGAGACCGGCGGGGTCATTCCAGGTTCGACGATCCCTTTCGGCAGCACCCAGCGGCGTCCGCCGCGCGAGGTGATCAGCAGGATCTCCAGGTCACCGTCGCGTCGGCGATAGGGCAGGACCGCCGATTGCCGGTAGACCCAATCCGGATAGCTGATCATGGCCTGTCCCCTGCTCACTGGATCGCGGCAATGAAGATGCCCGCGAAGATCGCCGAGGTGATCACGCCGCTGATGCTCGCACCCAAGGCATGCGGCAATACCACCGCATCGGGCGTGACCTCGGCGACGCACTTCTGCGCCACCTTGGCCGTCGTCGGCAGGCAGCTCACCCCGGCGATGCCGATCACCGGATTGTACTTCTTCCCTGTGGCGAAGTAGAGGATATAGCCGCCGGCCAGCCCACCGAGTCCGGAGATGGCCAAGGCCAAGACGCCGAGCAGAAGCAGGACCAGCACGTCCGGATTGAGGATCGTGTTGGCCTCGCAAAGCACGCCCAGCAGCAGGCCGAGAAAGAAGGTGGCGCCGTAGAGCAGCGGTCCGCTGAAGAGCTCGGCGTAGTTCCTGAGATTGCTCTCGCGCACCACCACGCCGATGAAGAGCGACAGGAACAGCGGTGCGGCGACCGGAAACAGCAGGCAGAGCAAGGTGCAGGCGGCGACGCAGAAGACGACCTTTTCGCCCGGCGTGACCTTGCGGACCGGCTCCGCTGGCATCTTCATGCCGCGGATGTGCCGCGGCACCAGGAGCTTGATCATGTAGGGATAGCCGCCGTAGGTGAGCCCGAGGTAGAGGTAGGCGACCACAGTGATGGGCACGAAGAGATCCTCGGAGAGGATGAGCGAGGTGAAGAGGATCATCGGCCCGTCGGCGCCGCCGATGGTGGCGACGGCGGCTGAGTCCGCGAGCGAGAGGCCGAAAGCGTGGGCCAGGGGAAAGGCAACGACGGTGCCCAGCTCGGCGCAGAGCGCGATGAACATGCTCTGGAAGGGCCGCGCCATCACGTAGCCGACGTCGAGCAGCGCGCCGATTCCCATGAAAACCAGGCAGGCGATCAGGCCGTTCGAGAAGGTCAGGGTGTAGATCGGCTGCAACCAGTCGATCTGCAGCACGGTCATCAGCGCCGCCGGCTCCTCGACCAGGGGATCGACGAAGAGGTTTCCCGGACGGCCGTCCTCGAGGAAAAGGACGCCGGCGTTGACCGTGGCCATGCCGAGGCCCATGGGGATCATCAGCAGGCCTTCGAGGACGCCCTTGCGGCCCAGGTAGATCAGCAGCATCCCCAGCGCGATCAGGAAGAGGCGCATGGCGATGACCTCGGGCTCGGCGGCCGCGAGGGTGGCCAGGCCCTGAAAGATGTTGAGAAGGTCGATGTTCTCCATGTCGGCGGCGGGGCGGGCGGATCGCGCTCAGTCGATCGTCAGCAGCGTCTGGCCGGCCTCGACGGCCTCGCCCGCGCCGACAGCGATGGCGGAGACCCTGCCGTTGCGGCCGGCCTTGACCATGGTCTTTGTCTTCATCGCCTCCAGCGTTGCGACCCGGGTCTCGGCATCGACCGTGGCGCCGGCCTCGACGTCGATGGAGACCACCACGCCGGCCAGCGGGCTGACCACGTCGCCCGGACCGGCCGCCGGTCGCGGCTTTGCGGTCGCCGCCGCGGTCGTCGTAACTCCCGCCGCGGGCCGGCTGGCCTGGGCCGGCGCCGCGCGCATGGTGTCACGGTCCGGGTACAGGCCGCCGGCATCCTCGGTGACCTCCTCGACCACGACGTCGTAGTCGCGGCCCTCGACGCTGATCTTGAACCTTCTCTGCATCGGCCTTTCCCCTGCGACCTCTCGCCCTCGGTTCCGCTCAGCGCTTCGGGTTGCGCGCCACGGCGTGCGAGGTCTGGTGGATCATGCGGCCCTCGGCGCTCCAGGCGGTGGCGCGGCCGCGGTCCTCGATGTGGATGATGTGACGAGGGCTTACAACGGCCCCCACGGCCGCGGCGATCGCGGCGACGTGCTCGGGCGGCACCGCGGTGCTGTCGGGCGCGGCCGGGTGCGGCGCCGGAGTCGCTTCGTTCCGGCGCAGCAGTGGCAGGGCCACCACGATGCCCTTGATCAGGGCCGCGACCAGGAAGGAGATCACGACGGCCAGGCCGTAGATCGTGATCGAAAGATAGATTGGCTCGTTCATGCCTGCCGGATGCCTCCGCGGAGGAGGCGCTTCTCCTACATCGGGTTGTTGCCGTGCTTCTTGGGCGGCCGCAGCTCGCGCTTGGTCAGTGCCTTGCGCAGCGAAAGTGCCAGCATCCATCGGGTTTCCTCCGGCTCGATCACGTCGGTGATGTAGCCGTGGGAGGCGGAGAGGTAGGGCGAAGCGACCTCGCGTCGGTAGTCGGCGGCCAGCTCCGCGGCGCGCGCTACCGGGTCCTCTGCCTCCTTGAGCTCCTTGCGGTGCAGGATCTTGATCGCGCCCTCCGCGCCCATGACCGCGATCTCCGCCGTCGGCCAGGCGTAGACGAAGTCGGCGCCCATCTCGAGCGCGCACATGGCGAGGTAGGCACCGCCGTAGGCCTTGCGCAGGATCACGGTCAACTTCGGCACGGTTGCCGCGGCGTAGGCATAGAGCATCTTGGCGCCGTGACGGATGATGCCGCCGCGCTCCTGCTCGACCCCCGGCAGGAAGCCGGGCACGTCGACCAGGGTCACCAGGGGGATATTGAAAATGTTGCAGGTCCGCACGAAGCGCGAGGCCTTGTCGGAGGCATCGATATCCAGTGCGCCCGCCTTCACCTGCGGCTGGTTGGCGACGATGCCGACGACGATGCCCTCGATGCGTCCGAAGCCGACGATCAGGTTCCCGGCCCAGCCGGCGTGGATCTCCAGGAAGCGGCCGCCGTCAACCAGGCGGTCGATCACCGCACGGGTATCCATGGGCTCGCCGATGTCCCCGGGAATCAGTGCATTCATGCCCGGGTCGGGCTCCAGCGCCAGGTCCGCGGAGGGGCGGTGCGGCGGATCCTCCGTGTTGTTGGAGGGCAGGTGGTCTAGCAACTCGCGGGCCAGCTCGATGGCATGGCCGTCGTCGCGGGCGACCAGGTGCACGTTGCCGCTGATCCCGGCATGCATTGCGGCGCCGCCGATCTCCTCCATCGAGGTCTCGCGCCCGGTGACCGCCTTGATGACCTCGGGCCCGGTGATGAACATTCGC
>JASJAL010000077.1 GCA_030067055.1 Kiloniellales bacterium
ACCCGGCCGTCCTTCATGGGCACGTTGAAGTCGACCCGGACCAGCACCCGCCGGCCCGCCGGGTCGAGGTCGTCGAGGGTCCGAAACGCCGCCATCCTGCCGTCCTCCTGCCTCTGGTGTTGGCGTCGAGCTATGCCCCAGACGGGCGCGCCGGGCAAGCCCGCGGCCGTCACGAAAGGGGTCACAGAGAGTCCCATTGACAGGCCTGGCCGGGTTTTCCAGCTTCTAGGGCATGAGATATCGCTTCGCGCTCATCACCGGTGCGACCAGCGGCATCGGCGAGGCCCTGGCCAAGACGCTGCCCGCCGAGACCGGACTGCTGCTGACCGGCCGTGACGGCGAGCGCCTGTTGGCGCTGAAGGCTGAGCTGGGTCACGGCAAACGGCAGGTCGAGACCCTGGTCGCAGACCTGGCCGAGGACGCCGGGCGCGACGCGGTCATCGCCGCCGCCGAAGCGCTGCCGCTCGACCTGCTGGTCAACAATGCGGGGATCGGCCAGGTCGGCCCGGCGCTCGAGATCCCGGCCGCGCGCGAGCGGGAGATGGCCGAGGTCAACGTGGTGGCCCCGGTGGTCCTGACCCGGGCCTTGCTGCCCGGCATGTTGGCGCGGGCCAGGTCCGAGCGGCGGCGGGCCGGGCTGATCGTGGTCGCCTCGATCATGGCTTTCCAGCCGGCGCCGATGATGGCGACCTACGCCGCCAGCAAGGCCTTCGATCTGCACTACGCCGAGGCCCTGGCGGCCGAACTCGCCGGTCAGCCGATCGACGTCCTGGCCCTCTGCCCCGGCGGCACCCGGACCCGCTTTGGCGCGCGGGCCGGGATCCAAGCCGGGCGCAGCGACGGCTGGGACAGCCCCGAGCGGGTCGCGCGCGAGGCCCTGGCGGCCTTGGGCCAACGGAGCGTCCACGTCGTCGGTGGCCGAAACCGCCTGGTGACCTCGGTGCCGCGCTTCCTGCCAAGGCGCACGGTGGCGGCGCTCTACCGCCGGGCTTTGGCCGGCATGGGTAGCGCCTGATGGCCGGTCCCTTGGAGCGCACCGCCTATGCCCTGGGCCAGACCGCCCGGGCCGGGATCTACTGGGGCCAGTACTGGCTGTCCGGCCGGCTGACCACGCCGGTCAAGGCCACCCGGCCGATCGACAAGCCGATGCCGGGCACCCGCCGGGTCCTGGACGGCCTGCGCGCGCTCTTCGCCCAGGACTGGCGCAACATAGAGGCCGGCTACTACCGACTGCCGCACGACCTGGCGGCTTCTCCGGTCCAGGCCGTGGCCCGGGCCGGCGCCTACTTCTCGGACCTGGCCAAGGTCGAGGCCCGGCGCCACGCCGGCAGCAACAGCGAGGTCTTCGAAGCGCCGCACAAGCAGCGCTATCCCCGCTACTTCCTGCAGAATTTCCACTATCAGACCGACGGCTACCTCAGCCGGGAATCGGCCGAGCTCTATGACCACCAGGTCGAGGTGCTGTTCGGCGGCGGCGCCGACGCCATGCGCCGCCAGGCCTTGGTGCCTCTGTATGGTTTTCTCAAGGAAAGGCGGATCCGCGAGACCCGGCTGCTCGACCTGGGCTGCGGCACCGGGCGCTTCCTGTCCTTCGTCAAGGACAACTACCCGCGCCTGGCCGCCACCGCGCTCGACCTCAGTCCCTATTACCTGGAGCGGGCGCAGGACCTGTTACGGCCGTGGCGGGACATCGCCTTCGTTCAGGCCCCGGCCGAGGAGACCGGCCTGCCCGACGCCAGCTTCGATGTTGTCACCGCGGTCTTTCTGTTCCACGAGCTGCCGGCCAAGGTGCGCCGCGCGGTCGCGGCCGAGGCGGCGCGCCTGCTGAAGCCCGGCGGCCTTTTCCTGCTGGTCGACTCACTGCAGCTCGGCGACGTGCCGGAATACGACGGCCTGATCGAGTATTTCCCGGTAGCCTTCCACGAGCCCTACTACCTGGAATACGCGAAAAGCGACCTGGAGGCGTTGTTCTCGGAGGCCGGTCTGCGGACCGAGGACGTCACCCTGGCCTATTTCTCGCGGGTGATGGCACTCCGCAAGCCAAATTAGAGTCTTGGCTCTATCAGTGCACTTGACGCGGGTAAAGCGGACCAATAAACGGTCCGATCACGGTCGGGGCTCTCGGCGAGGGGTCGCGAAGATACAAAAGATCAAGGCTTTGGGCGCAAATTGACGCCGTAAACCTCTCCTTTGGATCTCGGGCTCATTTTCGCCTTCGGTTACAACGCAAACCGCAAGGTTAATGCTCTGCACTCGGCAGGGCCGGGAGCGATAAAGATGGCGGATGGGACAAGCCCTCAGGGCGCAAAGCCGTGGCTGCGCAATTACGCGCCGGGCGTTCGCTGGGATGCCGGCTATCTCGCCCAGCCCTTGCACAGCATCCTGGACGAAGCGGCGGCCAAGATGGGGTCGCGGCCCTGCCTGGACTTCCTCGACAAGCACTACACCTTCGCCGAGGTCCTCGACCTGGCCAACCGGGTCGCCAAGGGGCTACAGGAGGCCGGCGTCAAGCCGGGAGACCGGGTCGGGCTATTGCTGCCCAACACGCCCTACTACGTCGCCGCCTACTTCGGCATCCTGAAGGCCGGCGCGGTGGTGGTGAACCTGAACCCGCTCTACGCCGAGAAGGAGCTTCGGCACCTGGTCGAGGATTCCGGGACCGAGATCCTCTTCACCCTCGACGTCGGCGCGCTCTACGACAAGGTGGCGCAGCTGCTCGTCACGACCCCGCTGCGCCACGCCGTGGTCTGCAAGATGTCGGAAATCCTGCCCTTCCCGAAAAACCTGCTGTTCCCGCTGCTACGCTTCTCGCAGCTGGCGACCGTTCCGGACGACGACCAGCACATCCGGTTCTCGAAGCTGACCGCCAACGACGGCGTGTTCCAGCCGCAACCGGTCGACCCGGTCAAGGACCTGGCGGTGCTGCAGTACACCGGCGGCACCACCGGTCTGTCCAAAGGCGCGATGCTGACCCACGCCAACGTCTACATCAACGCCCGCCAGCTGAGCGACTGGTTCCCGTCGCGGGAGATCGGCAAGGAGACCCTGCTCTGCGTCCTGCCGCTGTTCCACGTCTTCGCCATGACCGCGATCATGCACTGGTCGCTGATGAACGGCGGCTCGTTGATCCTGCTGCCGCGCTTCGACCTCGAGCAGCTGCTGAAGGTCATCAACCGGAAGAAGCCCAGCGTGTTCCACGCGGTCCCGACCCTCTACGCAGCGATCGCCAACCATCCCAAGATCGCCGATTTCGACCTGACCTCGATCAAGTCCTGCATCTCCGGCGGCGCGCCGCTGCCGATGGACGTCAAGAAGCGCTTCGAGGCCCTGACCGGCTGCCGCCTGGTCGAGGGCTACGGCCTGTCCGAGGCCTCGCCGGTCCTGAGCTGCAACCCGCTGGAGGGCGAGAACAAGGCCGGCTCGGTCGGCCAGCCACTGCCGCAGACGACGATCGAGGTCGTTGCCCTGGACGATCCGGACAGGGTCCTGGGCGTCGGCGAGCGCGGCGAGATCACCGGCACCGGGCCCCAGGTCATGGCCGGCTACTGGCAGAAGCCCGAGGTCTCCGCCAAGACCCTGCGCAAGGGCCGTCTGCACACCGGAGACGTTGGATATCTGGACGATGATGGCTATCTCTTCATTGTCGACCGGATCAAGGAGATGATCATCGCCAGCGGCTACAAGGTCTATCCGCGGACGGTGGAGGAGGCGCTCTACGAGCACCCGGCCGTGGTCGAATGCGCGGTGATCGGCGCGCCCGACGACTACCGCGGCGAAACGGTCATGGCAGTGGTCGCCTTTGCGCCCGACCAGCGGGCGACCGAGGAGGAGCTGACCGATTTCCTCAAGAGCCGTCTGGCGCCGATGGAGATGCCGAAAATCTACAAGTTCCGGGACAGCCTGCCGAAGACCCCGGTGGGCAAGATCGAGAAGAAGGTCCTGGTGGCCGAATACGTCGGACCGCCCGACCACGAGCCGGGCTGACCCGGCCCGCAGAGGTCCGTGACGGGAGCAAGGAACCCCATGCAGAAGAACGTCGTCATCGCCGGCTTCGCCCGGTCCCCCTTCCACTTCGCCAACAAGGGCGAACTGACCCGGGTCCGGCCCGACGAGCTGGCCGCCCAGACCGTGCGCGGCCTGATCGAGAAGACCGGCGTCGATCCCAACGAGATCGAGGATCTGATCCTGGGTTGCGCCCTGCCCGAGGGCGAACAAGGCCTGAACATGGGGCGCCTGGTCGGCTTCCTGGCGGAGTTGCCGATTTCGGTCGCCGGGATGACCGTCAACCGCTTCTGCGGCTCCTCGATGCAATCGGTGCACATCGCCGCCGGCAACATCCAGCTGGGCGCCGGCGAGGCCTTCATCTGCGCCGGCGTCGAGTCCATGACCCGGGTGCCGATCCCGGGCTTCAACCCGCTGCTGCACCCGGTCATGGCCGAGCGCTTCCCACAGGCCTACATGTCGATGGGCGAGACCGCCGAGAACGTCGCCGAGAAGTACAAGATCCCGCGCGAGCGCCAGGAGGAGCTGGCCGTGCTCAGCCACCAGAAGGCGGCCAAGGCCCAGGCCGAGGGTCGCTTCCAGGACGAGCTGGTGGCGATCACCCAGGGCAACCACAAGGTCGAGGCCGACGGCTGCATCCGCCCGGACACCAACGCCGGGGCTCTGGCCGACCTCAAGCCCGCCTTCAAGGACAGCGGTAGCGTGACCGCCGCGACCTCCTCGCCGCTGACCGACGGGGCGGCCGCGACCCTGGTCACCTCCGAGGACTTCGCCAAGGCCCACGGCCTGACCCCGCTGGCCCGGATCAAGTCCGTCGCGGTCGGCGGCTGCGCGCCCGAGATCATGGGCATGGGCCCGGTCGTCGCCAGCGGCAAGGCCATGGAGCGCGCCGGGGTGGCCGCCAAGGACCTGGACGTGGTCGAGCTCAACGAGGCCTTCGCCTCCCAGGCCCTGGCCTGCATCGACGAGCTCGGGCTCGAGATGGAGAAGATCAACATCGACGGCGGCGCCTTGGCCCTGGGCCATCCGCTGGGTGCCACCGGCGCGAGGATCACCGGCAAGGCCGCCCAGGTCATGCACCGCGAAGGCAAGGGCCTGGCCCTGGCCAGCCAGTGCATCGGCGGCGGCCAGGGTATCGCCACCGTTCTCGAGGCGGCCTGAGCCATGGCCAAGACCAAGATCGAGAAGGTCGCCGTCATCGGCGCCGGCGTGATGGGCGGCGGCATCGCCGCCCAGGTCGCCAACGCCGGGATCCCGGTGGTCCTGCTGGACATCGTGCCAAAGGATGCCGACGACCGCAGCGTGGTCGCCAAGACCGCGATCCAGAAGATGCTGAAGACCGATCCGGCGCCCTTCATGAGCAAGCGCGCGGCCAAGCGGGTCACCGCCGGCAACATCGAGGACGACCTGGATCAGCTCGCCGACTGCGACTGGATCGTCGAGGTCGTGATCGAACGCCTCGACATCAAGCAGGACCTCTACAAGAAGATCCAGGCGGCGCGGAAGCCGGGCTCCATCGTCTCCTCCAACACCTCGACCCTGCCACTGGCGCAGCTGGTCCAGGGCATGGATGCCGCGCTCAAGCCGGACTTCGTGATCACCCACTTCTTCAATCCGCCGCGCTACATGCGCCTGCTGGAGGTGGTGGCCGGGCCGGATACCCGGCCGGAGGCCATCGCCGCACTCAGCGACTTCGCCGACCGGCGCCTCGGCAAGGACGTGGTCGCCTGCAAAGACACGCCAGGGTTCATCGCCAACCGGATCGGCACCTTCTGGATCCAGGCCGCGGTCGCCACGGCGCTCGACCAGGACCTCTCGGTCGAGGAGGCCGATGCGGTCATGGGCCGACCGCTGGGCATCCCCAAGACCGGCGTCTTCGCCCTGATGGACCTGGTCGGCATCGACCTGATGCCGCACGTCGACCGCAGCCTCTCGGAGAACCTCCCGGATGACGACGCCTACAACCAGGTCCGCCGCGACCTGCCCGTCGTCCGCGAGATGATCGAGGCCGGCTACACCGGCCGCAAGGGCAAGGGCGGCTTCTTCCGGCTCAACAAGGAGGGCGGCAAGCGCATCAAGGAGGCGCGCGACCTCAAGACCGGCGACTACGCGCCGGCCCAGAAGGTCCACCTGGAGAGCCTGGACGCCGCCAAGCAGGGCGGGCCCAAGGCCCTGGTCGCGCATCAGGACAAGGGCGGCGTCTACGCCTGGACCGTGATGTCGCGGTTGCTCGACTATTCGGCATCCCTGGTGCCGGAAATCGCCGACACGGTGGCCGACGTCGATCGCGCCATGCGCCTGGGCTACAACTGGAAGTTCGGGCCCTTCGAGCTGATCGACAAGCTGGGCGCCGCCGACTTCGCCAAGCGCCTGGAGGCAGAGGGCGCGCCGGTGCCGCCGCTGCTCAAGACCGCGGCCGGCGCCGGCAGCTTCTACCGGGTCGAGGACGGCAGGCTGCAGTACCTCGGCGTCGAGGGCGATTACCACGATCTCGAGCGGCCGGCCGGCGTCGAGCTGTTGGCCGACGTCAAGCGGCGCAGCGAGCCCCTGATCCGGAACGCCTCGGCCAGCCTCTGGGACGTCGGCGACGGCGTGCTCTGCTTCGAAATTCACACCAAGCTCAACGTCCTGGACCCAGAGGTCTTCGCGCTGTTCCGCAAGGCGATCGAGATCGTCCCCAAGGCGCACAAGGCCCTGGTGCTCTACAACGAGGGCAGCCACTTCTCGGCCGGCGCCAACCTGGGCCTCGCCCTCTTCGCCGCCAACACGGCGATGTGGCCGATGATCGAGTCCATGGTCGGCGAGGGCCAGAAGACCTACCAGGCGCTGAAGCGCGCGCCCTTCCCGGTGGTCGCGGCACCTTCCGGCCTGGCCCTTGGCGGCGGCTGCGAGATGCTGATGCACGCCGACGCGGTGCAGGCCCACGCCGAGAGCTATATCGGCCTGGTCGAGGTCGGTGTCGGCGTGATTCCGGGCTGGGGCGGCACCAAGGAGCTGATGCATCGCCTGGCCGAGAACCCGCGCCTGCCCAAGGGCCCGATGCCCCACGTGGCCAAGGCCTTCGAGACCATCGGCACCGCGCAGGTGGCGAAGTCGGCCTTCGAGGCCCAGGAGATGGGCTTCCTGCGGCCGAGCGACGGGATCACCTTCAACCGCGACCGCCTGCTGGCCGACGCCAAGGCCAGGGCCCTGGAGCTGGCCAAGGACTACCGGCCGCCGGAGCCCTTCGAGCTGACCCTGCCCGGACCCTCGGGCCGCGCGGCGCTGAACCTGGCGCTGCACGACCTCAAGCTGAAGGGCCTGGTCACGCCCCACGACGAGACGGTCGCCGGCGAGCTGGCCAACGTCCTGACCGGCGGGCCGGGTGCCGACCAGACCGAGCCGGTCTCGGAGGACGAGATCCTGGCCCTGGAGCGCGCCAGCTTTATGCGATTGGCCCGCACCAACCAGACCCTGGCCCGGATGGAGCACACCATCACCACCGGCAAGCCGCTGAGGAATTGAGGCAAGGGCTTCGAAGCCCAGGGCTTCGAGGCAATTTGAGGAAGAGAGATACATGGTCACCTACGCCGCACCGCTCGACGACATCCGTTACCTCCTGAACGAGGTCTTCGACTACGAGAAGACCGTCGCCGGGCTGCCGGGCTACGAGGAGGCGACGACGGAGCTGCTCGATGCCGTGCTGGAGGAGGGCGCGCGCTTCTGCGAGAACGAGCTGCTGCCGCTCAACCTCTCCGGCGATGCCGAGGGTTGCCACTACGAGAACGGCGTGGTGCGGACGCCCAAGGGCTTCAAGGAGGCCTACAAGGCCTTCTGCGAGAACGGCTGGACCGGACTGTCCTGCAATCCCGAGTACGGCGGCCAGGGCCTGCCCAAGACCGTTCAGTTCGTCTTGGACGAGCTGATCTGCTCGACCAACCTCAGCTTCGGCATGTATCCCGGCCTCAGCCACGGCGCCTACAACGCCTTGGAGCTGCACGGCAGCGACGAGCAGAAGAGCCTCTACCTGCCCAAGCTGACCGACGGCTCCTGGTCCGGCACCATGTGCCTGACCGAGCCGCACTGCGGTACCGACCTCGGCCTGATCAAGACCAAGGCCGAACCCAACGGGGACGGCAGCTACCGGATCAACGGCACCAAGATCTTCATCTCGGCGGGCGAGCACGATCTGACCGAGAACATCGT
>JASJAL010000078.1 GCA_030067055.1 Kiloniellales bacterium
GTTCTCGCACTGGTGCGAAGGGCGGTGACGTTAGCCGAAAATCTGGAAAATGGCAAACCCCAGATATTCTATAAGATATTGATTTAAAGAAGAAAAATTTGCAAGCTTACGCTTGACCACGGCATGCCTTTTGCTTAAGTAGAGGTTCCGAAGGCCAATTGCCAGGCTGGCCGGCGAAGAATCCGCCACGGGCCAGCAC
This sequence comes from Kiloniellales bacterium, assembly GCA_030067055.1. The sequence continues at coordinate 200 of JASJAL010000078.1, forward strand.
TCCCTGCCTCGGAAGGATCTGCCGACACATGACGGAGGCCGCCTCGACGACCGCCTTGGCCGAACGGCCCGGGCAAAAAGCTCCTGCGAGTGCGGTTCTGGTGCTTGAGGACGGCAGCGTGTTTCGGGGCTATGGCCTGGGTGCCGAGGGCCACGCAGTTGGCGAGGTCTGCTTCAACACCTCGATGACCGGCTACCAGGAGATCCTGACCGATCCCTCCTACGCCGGCGAGATCATCACCTTCACCTTCCCACACATCGGCAACGTCGGCGCCAACCCCGAGGACATCGAGACCGCGACTCCGGCGGCCCGCGGCCTGGTCCTGCGCTGCGACGTGACCGCGCCCTCGAACTGGCGGGCGGCCCAGCCGCTGGACGCCTGGCTGAGGTCGATGAACCTGATCGGCATCGCCGGCGTCGACACCCGCCGACTGACCCGCCGGATCCGCGACGGCGGCGCCCCCAAGGGCTGCCTGCTGCACGATCCAGAAGGCGCCTTCGATCTCGCAGCGCTTGAGGCCCGGGCCAAGGACTGGCCGGGACTGGAAGGCATGGACCTGGCCAAGGAGGTCTCCTGCCGCCAGACCTATGCCTGGGACGAGACCCCCTGGGCACTGGACGGCGGCTACGGCCGACTCGCAGAGCCCCGCTTCCACGTGGTCGCGGTCGACTATGGCGCAAAGCGCAACATCCTGCGCAGCCTGGCCGGCCTCGGCTGCCGGGTGACGGTGGTGCCGGCCGACCTGCCGGCGGCCGAGATCCTGGCCCACGGGCCGGACGGCATCTTCCTGTCGAACGGCCCGGGCGACCCGGCCGCGACCGGCGCCTACGCGGTGCCCATCGTCAAGGACCTGCTGGACAGCGGGTTGCCGGTCTTCGGCATCTGCCTGGGCCACCAGATCCTGGCCCTGGCCCTGGGCGCGCGCACCGGCAAGATGCACCTGGGCCACCGCGGCGCCAACCACCCGGTCAAGGACCTGGCTACCGGCAAGGTCGAGATCACCAGCCAGAACCACGGCTTCCAGGTTGTCACGGAATCTCTGCCGTCCGGCGTCGAGCCGACCCATGTCTCGCTCTTCGACGGCAGCAACGAGGGCCTCCGCGTAGATGGCCGGCCCGTCTTCTCGGTCCAGTACCATCCCGAGGCCTCTCCTGGTCCCCACGACAGCCACTACCTCTTCGAGCGCTTCGTCGCGCTGATGGAACAACATGCCTAAACGGACCGACATCGATTCGATCCTGATCATCGGGGCGGGGCCGATCGTGATCGGCCAGGCCTGCGAGTTCGATTACTCCGGGGCGCAGGCCTGCAAGGCGCTGAAGGACGAGGGCTACAGGGTGGTCCTGGTCAACTCCAACCCGGCGACCATCATGACCGACCCGGGCCTGGCCCACGCCACTTACGTCGAGCCGATCACCCCCGAGATCGTGGCCCGGATCGTCGAGAAGGAGCGACCCGACGCCCTGCTGCCGACCATGGGCGGGCAGACCGCGCTCAACACCGGCCTCAAGCTGGACGAGACTGGGGTTCTGAAGGAATTCGGCGTGGAGCTGATCGGCGCCCGCGCCGAGGTCATAGCCAAGGCCGAGGACCGTCTGCTGTTCCGCGAGGCCATGGAGAAGATTGGCCTGGCCTGCCCGGCCTCGCGCCTGATCGACAGCCTGGATACGGCCCTCGAGGCCCTGCAGCTGGTCGGCCTGCCGGCGATCATCCGGCCCTCCTTCACCCTGGGCGGCACCGGCGGCGGTATCGCCTACAACCGCGAAGAGTTCGAGGAGATCGTGCGTAGCGGCTTGCGCGCCTCGCCGGTCGGCGAGGTCCTGATCGAGCAGTCGGTCCTCGGCTGGAAGGAGTACGAGATGGAGGTCGTGCGCGACCGCGCCGACAACTGCATCATCGTCTGCTCCATCGAGAACGTCGATCCCATGGGCATCCACACCGGCGACTCGGTCACGGTGGCGCCGGCGCTGACCTTGACCGACAAGGAATACCAGTTGATGCGCGACGCCTCGATCGCCTGCCTGCGCGAGATCGGCGTCGACACCGGCGGCTCCAATGTCCAGTTCGCAGTCAACCCCGAGGACGGCCAGCTGGTGGTCATCGAGATGAACCCGCGGGTCTCGCGCTCCTCGGCCCTGGCCTCCAAGGCGACCGGCTTCCCGATCGCCAAGGTCGCGGCGCGCCTGGCGGTCGGCTACACCCTGGACGAACTGGATAACGATATCACCCGGATCACACCGGCCTCCTTCGAGCCCTCGATCGACTACGTCGTGACCAAGATACCGCGCTTCACCTTCGAGAAGTTCCCGGGCGCCGAGCCCCTGCTGACCACCGCGATGAAGTCGGTCGGCGAGGCCATGGCCATCGGCCGCAGCTTTCCGGAGTCCTTGCAGAAGGCCCTGCGCTCGATGGAGACCGGCCTGACCGGCCTGAACGAGGTCGAGATCCCGGGTGCCGTGGAAGCGGGCGGCGCGGTCGACGTGGACGCGGTCCGCAACGCCCTCGCCAGGCCGACTCCGGACCGCCTGCTGATCATCGCCCAGGCCTTCCGCTACGGCCTCAGCCTGGAAGAGATCCAGGCCATCTGCCACTTCGATCCTTGGTTCCTCGCCCAGGTTCGCGAGATCGTCGAGGCCGAGGCGGCGCTGCGCCGAGACGGACTGCCCGAGGCACCGGACCAGCTGCTCTACCTCAAGCAGCTCGGCTTCTCAGACGCCCGCCTGGCCGAGCTCGCCGGCCTGGACGAGGCCGAGACGTCACGCCGCCGGCGGGACGCCGGGATCGCGCCGGTCTACAAGCGGATCGACACTTGCGCCGGCGAGTTCCCCTCGGCCACGCCCTACATGTACTCGGCCTACGAGACCGACGGACCCGACCGTGCGGAGTGCGAGGCCGATCCCAGCGCCCGCGACAAGGTCATGATCCTGGGCGGCGGCCCGAACCGGATCGGCCAGGGGATCGAGTTCGACTACTGCTGTGTCCATGCCGCCTACGCCCTGGCCGAGGCCGGGATCGAGACCATCATGGTCAACTGCAACCCGGAGACGGTTTCGACCGACTACGACACCTCGGACCGGCTTTACTTCGAGCCCCTGACCGCCGAGGACGTCATCGAGATCGCCCGGGTGGAGCAGTCCAAGGGCCGGCTCCTGGGTGTGATCGTGCAGTTCGGCGGCCAGACCCCGCTGAAGCTGGCCCATGCCCTGGAAGCCGCCGGGATCCCGATCCTTGGCACTGCGCCGGATGCGATCGACCTGGCCGAAGATCGGCAGCGTTTCCAGGCCCTGCTCAGCGAGCTGGGCCTGCGGCAGCCGCCCAACGGCACCGCGATTTCGGCCGAGGAAGCCAAGGCGGCGGCGGAGCGGATCGGCTATCCGGTTCTGCTGCGGCCCTCCTATGTCCTGGGCGGCCGGGCCATGGAGATCGTCCACAACGAGGCCGACCTGGACCGCTACATCACCACCGCGGTCAAGGTCTCGGGCCGCAACCCGGTCCTGATCGACGGCTACCTGCGCGATGCCATCGAGGTCGACGTCGATGCCGTCTCGGACGGCGAATCGGTGGTCGTCGCCGGCATCATGGAGCACATCGAGGAAGCCGGCATCCATTCCGGCGATTCGGCCTGTTCCCTGCCGCCGCACTCGCTCTCCGCCGAGGTGATCCGAGAGATCGAGGCGCAGACCCGCAAGCTGGCGGCCGCCCTCGAGGTGATCGGCCTGATGAACGTCCAGTTCGCGGTCCTCGGCAAGGAGATCTACATCCTGGAGGTCAATCCCCGGGCCTCGCGCACGGTCCCCTTCGTGGCCAAGGCCATCGGGATACCGATCGCCAAGATCGCGGCCCGCGTCATGGCCGGCGCCAAGCTGAGCGAATTCCACACCACCCCCGAGCGCAACGACCACGTCGCCATCAAGGAGGCGGTCTTCCCCTTCACTCGCTTCCCCGGCGTCGACGTCATCCTGGGTCCCGAGATGCGCTCGACCGGCGAAGTCATGGGCCTGGACCGGGACTTCGGTCGCGCCTTCGCCAAGGCCCAGGTCGGGGCGGGCCATAACTTGCCGACGGGCGGCTGCGTCTTCATCTCGGTCAAGGACGGCGACAAGGAGGCCATGCTGCCCCTGGCGCGCCGCCTCATCGAGCTCGGCTACGAAGTCGTGGCCACCGGCGGGACCGCGGACTACCTCCGCAATCGCGGCCTGATGGTCCGAAGCATCAACAAGGTGCGCGAAGGCCGCCCGCACATCGTCGACGCCATGATTTCGGGCAAGGTCCAGTTGGTCTTCAACACCACCGAGGGCGCCAAGGCGATGGCCGACAGCTTCGCATTGCGGCGCACCGCCCTGACCAACGGGATTCCCTACTTCACCACGGTCGCCGGAGCGGTCGCCGTGACCGAGGCGATCGGGGCGCTGACCGCCGGCCAGCTTGAAGTCGCGCCGCTCCAGTCCTATTTTAATGGATCGTTCGCAGGATGAAGTGTCGTTGTTCTTGATTGGTTCAGCGATTTTCCATCTTTTTCAATAACTTTTGACAACGGAGTTGGCGCAGGATTGCCAGCCATGACGGATAAGGTACCCATGACCGCAGACGGCTTCGCCAGAATGGAAGCGGAGCTGAAGCACCTCAAGAACGTCGCCCGGCCCGAGGTGATCACCGCGATCGCCGAGGCGCGCGAGCACGGCGACCTCTCCGAAAACGCCGAGTACCATGCGGCCCGCGAACGCCAGAGCTTCATCGAAGGCCGCGTCGGCGAGCTCGAAGACAAGATGGCCCGCGCCCAGGTGATCGACGTCTCCAAGCTTTCAGGCAAGGTGGTCAAGTTCGGCGCCAAGGTTACCCTGGTCGACGAGGACACCGACGAGGAGATGACCTATCAGCTGGTCGGTGAGGACGAGGCCGACGTCAAGCAGGGCCTGCTCGGCATCACCTCGCCGATCGCTCGCTCGATCATCGGCAAGACCGTCGGCGACTCGGTCGAAGTCACCACGCCAAAGGGCGTCAAGGGCTACGAGATACTGAAGGTTCGCTTCCGCTAAGGCGCGGACCGGTCGACGGGCAGCTCATGGCGGCTGCCCGATTCGCTCTCTACAAGGATCAGATCTGGCCGTCCGGACGGATTGGGACTCCGGGCCGGTATTTCGACGTCCGGATTACCTGGATCGTCTGCACGGTGGTGACATGGGGGGCAGCGGTCAGCTGCTCGGTCAACTCGTTCTCGTGCGCGGTGTTGCGGGCGACGATCTTAAGCACGAAGTCCCCGGCGCCGCGGACCATGTGGCATTCCCGCACTGCGGCCCAGTCCGTGACCAGGTCCTGGAATTCGTTCAGCACCGCCTCGCTCTGGCTGTCCAGGCCGACCAGGACGAAGAAAGTCACCTCGAAGCCCAGGGCCTCGGTATCGAGCTCGGCGTGGTAGCCGCGAATATAGCCGGATTCCTCCAAGGCCCGCACTCTTCGCAGGCAGGGCGGCGCCGAGATTCCGGCGCGCCGCGCCAACTCGACGTTGGTGATCCGGCCATTGTTCTGAAGGTCCCGAAGAATCCGCAGGTCGATTTCGTCCAGCTTCACCCGCCGCATCGTCGCGCTGCCTCCTCCCTGTCGCGCAACAATGTTACCCAAGCGCGAGCCGGCCGCAAGCTCGGAACTTCGGCAAAGACGGGGTTGCGCAGGCCCGTCCGAGCGCGCGCGCTGCCACGTTGCCTCGCCGCCCGCCGGCACCTATTTTAGGGGCGCGCGCCACCTCAAAACCCGGACGATACGCAGCATGGCAGAACGTATTCACAGCAAAGTCCTGATTCTCGGCTCCGGCCCGGCCGGCTGCACCGCGGCGGTCTACGCAGCCCGCGCCAACCTGAAGCCGCGCCTGCTGCGCGGGATGGAGCCGGGCGGGCAGCTGTCGATCACCACCGATGTCGAGAACTATCCGGGCTTTGCCGAGGCGATCCAGGGCCCCTGGCTGATGGAGCAGATGGAGGCTCAGGCCCGCAACGTCGGCACCGACATCGTTGCCGACACCATCGTCGAGGTCGATCTGGCGCAGCGGCCCCTCATCTGCACCGGCGACAGCGGCACGGTCTACACGGCCGATAGCCTGGTCATCGCGACCGGGGCCCAGGCCCGCTGGCTGGGCCTTGAGAGCGAGGCCCGCTTCCGGGGCTTCGGCGTCTCGGCCTGCGCGACCTGTGACGGCTTCTTCTACCGAGACAAGGTTGTCGCGGTCATCGGCGGCGGCAACACAGCGGTCGAGGAGGCGATCTTCCTGACCAACTTCGCAAGCAAAGTCACTGTCGTGCACCGCCGTGACGAGTTGCGCGCCGAGAAGATCCTGCAGGACCGCCTTTTCGCCAACCCCAAGATCGAAATGCTCTGGGACCACGTGGTCGAGGAGGTCCTCGGCGAGTCCGAGCCGCCCGGGGTCACCGGGATCCGGGTCCGCAACGTCAAGACCGGCAAGACCGGCGAACTGGCGGCCGACGGCGTCTTTGTCGCGATCGGCCACGATCCGGCAACCAAGCTGTTCCGGGAACAGCTCGAAATGGACGAGGAAGGCTATATCCTGACCGCGCCGGATTCGACGGCGACCAAGGTGCCCGGGGTCTACGCCGCCGGCGACGTACGGGACAAGGTCTATCGTCAGGCGGTGACCGCAGCCGGCATGGGTTGCATGGCGGCCCTGGAAGCCGAGCGCTACCTGGCGGAGCAGGAGGCGAGCGCGGCCCAGGCGGCCGAGTAGATCACCCGACCCTCCGAGGCGCCCCGCAAGCTCCCGGGGGCGCCGCAAGCGAAAGCGATATCCCGGATATGATGGACTGGGACAAGCTGAGGATCTTTCACGCCGTCGCGGAGGCCGGCAGCTTCACCCATGCCGGGGAGGTCCTGAACCTCAGCCAGTCCGCGGTCAGCCGCCAGATCTCGGCCCTGGAGGAGAGCCTCAAGGTCCCCCTCTTCCACCGCCACGCCCGCGGCCTGATCCTGACCGAGCAGGGCGAGCTGCTGTACCGGACCGCGCACGAGGTCTTCGGCAAGCTGGCCATGGTCGAGGCCCAGCTGACCGAGAGCAAGGACCGGCCGAGCGGCCCGCTGAAGGTCACCACCACCGTGGCCCTGGGCTCGACCTGGCTGTCGCCGCGGATGACCGAGTTCATCGAGATCTTCCCAGAGATCGAGCTGCACCTGATCCTGACCGACACCGAGCTCGACCTCTCGATGCGCGAGGCGGACATCGCGATTCGCCTGTCGCCGCCGCGCCAGGGCGACCTGATCCAGCGCCACCTCTTCACCACCCACATGCATCTCTATGCCGCCTCGTCCTATCTCAAGCGCTTCGGGATGCCCAAAACTCCAGCCGATATCGACGGCCACCGGATCGTCGTCTACGGCGAGGACGCCCGGCCACCGGTGCCGGGGGTCAACTGGCTGATGCAGCTGGGCCGCGGCAACAACGACCTGCGCGAGCCGACCCTGACGATCAACAACGTTTATGCGATCCTGCGGGTGGTCCAGAGCGGTGGCGGACTGGGTGCCCTGCCCGAGTTCATGGCACAGGGCTTCCCCGACCTGGTGCCCGTGCTGCCGGAGATGGAAGGCCCCCAGATCGACGCCTACTTCGTCTACCCGGAGGAGCTGCGCCACTCAAAGCGAATCGCCGTTTTCCGCGACTTCCTGCTGCGCGAGGTGGCCGAGGCGAAGTTCTGAGCCGGGCTTACCGGACCGCCGAGGTGCGGGAGCCGGGGGCCCAGCCCCTTGATTCCACGTTATTCTTCCGGCTTGGGACAGTCATGCACCGCATGCATGGCTCCACTGACGAATTTACAAGTGGATTTCCGGCCGAAAGCTTCTATCTATTATTGGAGCGATGTTGCAGCGCAACATCATCCGCTTCGGGCGCGAGCCCGAGGCACGGGTCTTAGGACCCGTTTCACGTCTCCCAGACGTGAAGCCTCCCTGTTCGACTTGCCGGGCCCGCGTGGCCCGGCTTTTTTTTG